>JAGXGN010000104.1 GCA_024636705.1 Halomonas sp. | reverse complement strand
GGCTTGCCCTGATGACCCTCTCGCGTCTTGCGTCGCCCTTACTGCTGGCCGCCCTGGTGTCATTGCTGGCAGCCTGCTCGGAACGTGATCGCCCCCTGGAATCACCGGTGCAGCTCGAGGGCAACATCTTCGGCACCTTCTACCAGGTGACCATTGTCGACCCTCTCACCCAGGGGGAGGCCCTGGAACTGGAGGACGGTATCCAGGCGGTACTCGAGGACGTCGATGCGGCCATGTCGATCTATCGTGATGATTCGGAGTTGATGGCGTTCAATGCCTCACCACCGGGAGACTGGCAGCCGCTCTCGGATGAATTGATCCAGGTGCTGGCCATCAGCCAGGCGGTGGCCGAACA
This sequence comes from Halomonas sp., assembly GCA_024636705.1. Taxonomy (GTDB): domain Bacteria; phylum Pseudomonadota; class Gammaproteobacteria; order Pseudomonadales; family Halomonadaceae; genus Halomonas. The sequence goes on along the minus strand of JAGXGN010000104.1, from coordinate 6,393 downwards.
GAGCGGGGGCACCTTCGATGTCACCATCGGGGGTCTGGTGAATCTGTGGAGTTTCGGCTCCGAGGCCCGCCCACAGGAGACACCCGACGCGGCGACTCTGGCCGAGCGGCTGGCGCTCATCGGGCCCGAGAGTATCGAGCTGGATGTACAGGGCCTTCGGGCAAGACGCCTGCGGGATGTCTTCGTCGACCTCGGCGGTGTGGCCAAGGGTCATGCCACGGACCGTGTGGCGGACTACCTGGATCAGAACGCTATCGCGAATTATCTGGTCAATCTGGGCGGTGACCTGCTCGTGAGTGGTTACCGTGACGGCGAGGCGGAGCCCTGGAAGATCGGTATCGAGGCTCCCCTCGAGGATCGCCAGGAGGCCGAGTATATCCTTCCGCTGCACGATATCTCGGTGGCCACCTCGGGGGATTACCGCAACTATTTCGAGGAAGACGGCAGGCGCTATTCCCATACCATCGATCCACGTACGGGCCGACCCATTACCCACCGTCTGGCCTCGGTCAGTGTGCTGCATCCCTCCAATGCCTGGGCGGATGCCTGGGCGACGGCCTTGATGGTGCTCGGTGAGGAAGAAGGCATGAGGCTGGCTCGCGATCAGGGTCTCAAGGTGTTGATGCTGGTGAGAGAGGATGACGGCTGGTCGAGCGTCGTGACGCCTGCCTTTGTCGATCACTACGGGGCAGCGCTGGTCGAGGAACTGGGACTCCGGGTCGACTGAAGACCACCGGCATGGTGTCCCCTGGACCCTAGCCACTAGAATGCCGGATGCGATGGCATCTGGACGAAGGAGACACGATGACGCTCGATGTGGTGATTCTCGCAGCGGGACAGGGCACGCGCATGCGTTCCTCGCTCCCCAAGGTACTGCACCGCCTGGCCGGAAAACCCATGGTGCGTCACGTGCTCGATACAGCGCGAGGCCTCGATGCCGATGGGATTCATGTGGTGATCGGCCATGGGGCCGACCACCTTCGGGAGGCCCTGGCCGAGGCCGAGGTGCGCTTCGCCGTTCAGCCCGAACAGAAGGGTACCGGCCACGCGGTGGCTCAGGCCATGGAGGGGGTCGGCCGGGGCAAGGTGCTGGTGCTCTACGGCGATGTTCCCTTGATCCGTCGCGACACCCTGCTGACGCTGCTCGAGGGCGTCGACGAGCACCACATGGCCCTGCTCACGGTGACCCTCGACGAACCGACAGGCTACGGACGACTCCTGCGCAATGCCGCCGGTGAGGCGGTGGCCATCGTCGAGCAGAAGGATGCCTCCCAGACCGAGTTGGCGATCCGTGAGTGCAATACGGGCATCATGGCCATGACCGCGACCCAGCTGAGGCGATGGCTCCCCCAGCTTTCCGCCGACAACGCCCAGGGAGAGCATTATCTGACCGACGTGATCGCCGTGGCTGCTGCCGAAGGCGTGAGGATTGCCACCGTTCATCCGGCGATTGCCACGGAGGTGGAAGGCGTCAACAACCGTGCCCAGATGGCCCGACTGGAACGTGCCCACCAGCGGGAGATCGCCGAACGGCTGATGGCCGAGGGTGTGGCACTGCTGGATCCCGAACGCCTGGACGTCCGCGGTACCCTGCGCTGTGGGCATGATGTGGAAATCGATGTCGGTTGCGTGTTCGAGGGCGAGGTGGAACTGGGCGAGGGAGTGTATATCGGCCCTCACTGCGTGATTCGTGACAGCCATATCGGTGCCGGAACGATCGTCGAGGCACACAGCGTCATCGATGGCGCCGTGGTCGCCGGTCTCAATCGCATCGGACCCTTCGCCCGCCTGCGGCCCGGTTCGCGCCTGGCGGTGGGTGCCAAGGTCGGCAATTTCGTCGAGACCAAGAATGTCGAGGTGGGCGAGGGCAGCAAGATCAACCACCTGAGCTATGTGGGCGATGCCCGCCTGGGACGCGACGTCAACGTCGGCGCCGGCACCATCACCTGCAACTATGATGGTGCCAACAAGCATCGCACCGATATCGGCGATGGCGCCTTCATCGGCTCCAACACCGCCCTGGTCGCGCCCGTCAGCATCGGTGAGGGGGCCACCATCGGCGCCGGTTCGACCATCAGCAAGGATGTCGCCGATCACACCCTGGCGGTGGCCCGAGGTCGCCAGGTCAGTCGCCCCGACTGGCCTCGACCGATCAAGGATAAGCCTTACTAAGGAGAGCTCGCATGTGTGGAATCGTCGGTGCCCTTGCCCAACGTAACGTCGAGGCTATCCTGCTCGAAGGCCTCAAGCGGCTGGAATACCGTGGCTATGACTCGGCCGGGATGGCCATCCAGTCCCCCGAGGGAGAACTGCAGCGTCGCCGTGCCATTGGCAAAGTAGCGGCGCTCGAGCAGCGCTTGGCGGCCGAGCCTCTGACCGGCCGCTGCGGTATCGCTCACACCCGCTGGGCCACCCATGGCCGCCCCAGTGAGGCCAATGCCCATCCCCACCTGTCCGGCGAACGGCTGGCTGTGGTGCATAACGGCATCATCGAGAATCACGAGGCACTGTGCCGGGAACTGCGTGATGCCGGCTATGTCTTCACTTCGCAGACCGATACCGAGGTGGTGGCCCACCTGTTGGCACGCGAATTCGATGGGTCGGGAGACCTGTTGTCCTCACTGCGGCGTGCGCTGGCACGTCTCGACGGGGCCTATGCGCTGGCCGCGGTCCATGCCGACGAGCCCGGCGTGATCGTGGGGGCGAGGAAGGGCAGTCCCCTGGTGGTGGGCGTGGGAATCGACGAGGCCTTCCTGGGTTCGGATCCCCTGGCCCTGCTGCAGGTCACAGACCGCTTCATCTATCTGGCGGAGGGCGATCTGGTCAGGCTGTCGGGCGCCGGGCGTATCGAGGTCTTCGATGCCCGGGGTGACGCCATCGAGCGAGAGGTGCAGGTCTTCGAACACGGTGACGGGGCGGCCAGCAAGGGCGACTACCGTCATTTCATGCTCAAGGAGATCTTTGAGCAGCCGGCGGTGATCGCCGCGACCCTGGAGGGTCGCCTGGGTGACGGCAAGGTCCTGGTGGAGAGTTTCGGTCCCGATGCCGAGGCACTCTTTGGCAAGGTGAAGCAGATCCATATCGTGGCCTGCGGTACCAGCTACCATGCCGGCATGGTAGCGCGCTATTGGCTGGAACGCTTCGCCGGGGTGCCGGTCCAGGTCGAGGTGGCCTCCGAATATCGCTATCGCCATGTGGTGGTGCCCGAGGACAGCCTCTTCGTGACACTCTCCCAGTCCGGCGAGACCGCCGATACCCTCGCCGCCTTGCGCTTTGCGCGGCAGAGCGGCTACCTGGCCAGCCTTTCCATCTGCAATGTGCCGGGAAGTTCCCTGGTGCGCGAGTCCGACCTGACCCTGATGACCCGTGCCGGACCCGAGATCGGGGTCGCCTCGACCAAGGCCTTCACTACCCAGCTCACGGCCCTGATGCTGTTCACTCTGGCGCTGGGCCGGGTCAAGGGGCTGGACGAGGCGATTCAGGCCGAGCTGGTCGCCGCGCTACGGGGCCTGCCGGCGGTGGCCGAACGCGTGCTGGCCCTCGACCCCCGGATCGAGGAGGTCTCCACGGCCTTTGCCGAGAAGCACCATGCGCTCTTCCTGGGCCGGGGAACCCACTTCCCGATCGCCCTGGAAGGTGCCTTGAAGCTCAAGGAGATCTCCTATATCCATGCCGAGGCCTATCCCGCCGGCGAGCTCAAGCACGGCCCCCTGGCGCTGGTGGACAGCGAGATGCCGGTGATTTCCGTGGCCCCCGATGACGACCTGCTGGACAAGCTCAAGTCCAACCTCCAGGAAGTCCGCGCGCGGGGTGGCGAGTTGTTCGTCTTCGCCGACGAGGAGGTGAGCTTCGAGGAAGAGGAAGGCACCCGGGTGCTTTGTCTGCCGCATGTCCATGAGGCCCTGGCCCCGATCCTCTTCACCCTGCCGCTGCAGTTGCTGAGCTACCATGTGGCGGTGCTCAAGGGCACCGATGTCGACCAGCCCCGCAACCTGGCGAAGTCCGTCACGGTGGAGTGACTTGATCGCCTTTGTTGATAAGTCATGGCATGCATCACGCCTGGCGTGATGTCGGCTCTCCTTTCAGCGGGTCCGCACGGGAGGCGCCGGATCGACGCAAGGCCCGATGCGACAAGCTGAAACGCCCATTTCACGCGCTTTCCACGGGAGGTGACTCCCTGGGATGTGGCATCGGTCGTTGCGAGGAACCCCACGAGGATCGCGGTTTCGCCCCCTGGATCAACCGCTTTTTCCTGTGGATAAAACTGGGGACAACCTCTTTCCTCCTTGTGCAAACCCGGGCGATGGGTCGGGTGCCGTAACCCGCCAGCCACCTGCATTCGCGGGATGAGAAACGCTGTTCGATGCGCCTCGATTCGCAGTGAATCCTATGCCGGCATTCAGTGCATCTCGTCATCGCCGAGGACGTCCTCGGACAGTGCGTCCTCCGGCAGGGGGGCAATATCCCGGGACAGCCGCTTGAACTCCTTGTGCAGCTCGATGCCACGGCGGGCACGGAGGTTGCGCTGGGCGGCGCTGCGGGAACGTTGTTCGTGTTCCGTGACTTCCATGCTCATGAAGATGTCGAGAAGTTCACTCTTCAGGGAGGATATTCTTTCGACATTGCGCATGATCGACTCTCCTGTGCGTCGTTAGAGGTGTCGGCATCAGGACGCTGCACGACACGCCACTTCTTACTATACCCCACTTGACAAAATGATGACGTCATGTGCGCCCTTGCCAAAACGCTGTTCCAACGCTTGGTCAGGGTAACGCTTCGACGCCTGGAGAGTGCCCATCGGGCGTCGGCTTGGGCATACTGTCGCCATCCCCGTGAAGTCGCCGGCGTCGTGTCCTGCCGGCGTGGCGATACGATTACAAGGAGTCCCGCCGTGAGTCGCGCACTGTTCGATGAGATGAGACGTCGCATGGAGCTTTTCCGTCGCTCCGAGCAGAAGGTGGCCCGCTTCGTGTTGCGCAATCCCGAAGAGGTCATCCACATGCGCATCGTCGACCTGGCCACCGAGGCGAAGGTCAGCGAACCCACGGTGGTGCGCTTCTGTCGAGCGCTCGGTTGCAACGGCTTCCAGGACTTCAAGCTCCAACTGGCCCAGATGCTGGCGACTGACAGCCAGTTCGCCGAGTTCTCGATGAACGACAGCGACTCCGTGGCCGAATTTTCCCACAACATCTTCGATTCCACCGTGGGTACCCTGCTGTCGATACGCGATCGTCTCGACAACGAGGCGCTGAGCCAGGCGATCAATGCCCTGGCCCAGGCCAATCGGGTCGAGTTCTACGGCTTCGGTGCCTCCGGTGCCGTGGCGTCCGATGCCCAGCACAAGTTCTTCCGCCTGCAGATTTCCACGGCGGCCTACACCGACCCGCACATGCAGAACATGTCGGCGGTGACGCTCAAGGAGGGCGACGTGGTGGTGGCCATCTCCCAGACCGGGCGTACCCGGGCCTTGGTGGCCAGCGTGCGCCTGGCACGAGAGGCTGGCGCCACCGTGATTGGCCTGTGTCCCAACGGCTCGCCGCTGGCCGAGGAAGTCACCCTGCCGCTCTATGTGGATGTCCATGAGGACACCGAGATCTATACGCCGATGAGCTCGCGCATCGCGCATCTGGTGCTGATCGACGTGCTGGCGGTGGGGGTCGCCAAGACCCGCGGCCCGAAACTCGCCGAGCAGCTCAAGGCCGTCAAGAAGAGCCTGAGCCCGCTGCGCTTCCCCGCGCAGGAAGGCAAGCCCTGATAATGTTAAGCTGGGTTTCCATTTTTTATCTGGTTTTCCCCGCACCATGGACGACGTCACGGCGATTCTCGATCACATGAATCCGGCCCAGCGAGAGGCCGTCAGCGCGCCCCAGGGCAACATGCTGGTGCTGGCCGGCGCCGGCTCAGGCAAGACGCGAGTGCTGGTGCATCGCATCGCCTGGCTCATGCAGGCCGAGGGGCTCTCGCCCTATGCGGTACTCGCCGTGACCTTCACCAACAAGGCGGCCCGCGAGATGCGCATTCGCCTTGAGGCGCTGCTGGGGCTCTCGTTGCGCCATGTCTGGGTCGGCACCTTCCACTCCATCGCTCACCGGTTGCTGCGTACTCACTGGCAGGACGCCCGCCTGCCCCAGCATTTCCAGATCATCGACAGCGACGACCAGCTACGCCTGGTCAAGCGGCTGCTCAAGGACCACCGCATCGACGACGAGCGCTTTCCACCGCGCCAGGTGCAGTCGTTCATCTCCGGTTGCAAGGAGGAGGGGCTGCGTCCCCATCAGGTCGATGCCCATGGCGATGCCTATCTGGCCCAGATGGTCGAGCTCTATGAACGCTACCAGCTGACCTGCGAGCGCGGCGGCCTGGTGGACTTCGGCGAGCTGCTGCTGCGCAGCC
>JAGXGN010000009.1 GCA_024636705.1 Halomonas sp. | reverse complement strand
TGCGTGCCCTGCGCGCCAGGCATCCGGAGGTGGCGTTTCGTGGCATCGGCGGGCCGCGGATGATCGCGGAGGGGCTCGATAGCCGCTTTCCCCTGGAAACCCTCTCGGTGATGGGGCTGGTGGAGGTGATCAGGCACCTGCCCGGCCTGGTCCGGGTTCGACGGACGCTGAAGGCGGATGCCCTGAACTGGAAGCCGGACATCATGGTCGGTATCGATGCCCCGGACTTCAACCTGGGCCTGGAGCGGCAGCTGCGTGTGGCCGGTGTCACCACCGCTCACTATGTCAGTCCTTCCGTCTGGGCCTGGCGCCAGGGTCGGGTCAAGGGGATCGCCCGGTCCGTGGATGCCATCTTGACCTTCCTTCCCTTCGAGGCCGCCTTCTACGCGCGACATCGCGTCCCGGTGGCCTTCGTCGGCCATCCGCTGGCGGATGAGTTTCCCCTGATCAATGACAGGGCCGGTACGCGGGCGCAACTGGGCTTGCCGGCAGGCGGTCCCTTGCTTGCCGTCCTGCCGGGCTCCCGGGCCAACGAGATCCGCTTCCTGGGTGCGATCTTCCTCGATACCGTGGAGCGCCTCTGCCAGGCCTATCCCGCGCTTTGCGTGGTCATCCCCGCCGCGACATCGCAACGACGCCAGGAACTCGAAGCCCTGCTGGCTTCCCGCCCGGCCATGGCCGGCCATGTCACCCTGCTCGATGGGCAGGCCCGCGAGGCCATGGTGGCCAGCGATCTGGTGTTGCTCGCGTCGGGAACCGCGGCGCTGGAGGCCATGCTCTGTCACCGGCCGATGGTGGTGGCCTATCGGATGGCGCCGGCCACCCACTGGTTGGCCAAACGCCTGGTCAAGACCCCCTGGATCTCCCAGCCCAACCTGATCGCCCGCGACAGCCTGGTACCGGAACTGATTCAGGAGGAGGCCAATCCCGCGGCCATTGCCGGGTATTTGGCCGCCCTCCTGGACGATGGGCCGGGCCGTGAGGCGCTGGAATCGCGCTTCGCCGAGATGCATGCGGGCCTGCAGCGCGATGCCAGTCGACGCGCCTGTGATGCCATCGAATCGCTGGTGGCGGGCAAGCCGCTGCCGGAGAGCGTCGCCCCCGAACGGGCCGACGAGGTGGCGTTATGAAGGCCAAGGCGAGGGCGAGGGATAACACGCCTGGCGAGCTGCCGCCGCTGGTGGTCGACTATTCGGGCGAGCACCTGGCTGGGGTGGATGAGGTGGGCCGTGGTCCCCTGGTGGGTCCGGTGGTTGCCGCCGCGGTGATCCTGGATGCCGCTCGTCCCGTTCAGGGTCTCGTCGACTCCAAGGCGATCTCCGCCCGTCGCCGGGAATCGCTGGATCTCGCGATTCGCGAGAGAGCACTGGCCTTCGCCCTAGGCGAGGCGACTGCCGCCGAGATCGACGAGCTCAATATCTTTCATGCCACCCACCTGGCCATGCGTCGCGCCATCGACGCCTTGCCGGTGGTTCCCGGCTACCTGCTGGTGGACGGGAACCACCTGCCCGGGCATCATGTTCCCGGTCAGGCGGTGGTGAAGGGCGATGCCCGACACCCGGCCATCTCGGCGGCCTCGATCCTTGCCAAGGTGGCACGGGATGCCCGTATGGTGGTGCTGGACAGTCATCATCCCGGTTATGGCTTTGCCCGGCACAAGGGCTATCCCACGCGCGAGCATCTCGCTGCCCTGGAAAGGCTGGGCGTATTGCCGGAGCATCGCCGTTCCTTCGGCCCGGTCAGGCGCCGACTGGCGCTTTTCTGAACACCCAACCCTCCGAGTTACTCATGACCACGCCTTTCGTTCATCTTCGTGTCCACACCGAATATTCCCTGGTCGATGGCCTGGTGCGCCTCAAGCCGTTGATCACGAATACGCGGGCACAGGGATCCCCGGCGCTGGCGATCAGCGACGAATCGAACCTCTTCGGCCTGGTCAAGTTCTACAAGGGCGCCGAGGCCGCCGGCCTCAAGCCGATCATCGCCGCGGATCTCTGGCTCGCCAATCCACTCGATGATGCCCACCCCTATCGGTTGACCCTCCTGGCGGTGAATGCCGAGGGCTATCGCAACCTGACCGAGCTGATCTCGCGGGGCTGGCTCGAGGGCCAGTTCCAGGGCAGGGCCTTCCTGGACAGAGCCTGGGTATTTGCCCAGAGCGACGGACTGATCGCCCTTTCCGGCGGCCGAGAGGGTGAGATCGGTCGCCAGCTTCTCGGCGACCACCCCGACGAGGCCCGCGCCCTGCTCGAGGAATGGAAGGCCGCCTTCCCCGGACGCTTCTATCTGGAGCTGATCCGCACCGGGCGTGCCCTGGAGGAAGACTGTGTGCATCTGTCGGTGGATCTCGCCGTCGAGACCGGCACCCCGGTGGTGGCCACCAATGATGTGCGCTTCCTGGACCGCGAGGACTTCTGGGCCCATGAGACGCGGGTCTCCATCGGCGAGGGCAAGGCGCTGGAGGATCCCCGGCGTGAGCATCGCTATACCGAGGAGCAGTATCTCAAGAGCCCGGCGGAGATGGCCGAGCTCTTCTCGGACATCCCGGAGGCGGTCGAGAACAGCGTGATGATCGCTGCCCGCTGCAACGCGGACCTGCGTCTGGGCGAGATCTTCCTGCCCGAGTTCGAGATTCCTCAGGGCATGACCCGCGACGAGTTCTTCCGCCGGGTCTCCCACGATGGCCTCACCGATCGGCTCGACAGGCTGTTTCCGGTGGACTCCTATCCGCGAGACGGCGAGGACTGGAAGAAGATCGAGGCCGAATATCGCCAGCGTCTGGATTTCGAACTGGACATCATCATCCAGATGGGCTTTCCGGGCTATTTCCTGATCGTCATGGACTTCATCCAGTGGGCCAAGGACAACGACGTCCCCGTGGGCCCGGGACGCGGTTCCGGCGCCGGTTCACTGGTTGCCTACGCCCAGAAGATCACCGACCTGGATCCGATCGGCTACGACCTGCTATTCGAGCGCTTCCTCAACCCGGAGCGGGTGTCGATGCCGGACTTCGACGTCGACTTCTGCATGGAGAAGCGCGACCGTGTCATCGACTACGTGGCCGAGCGCTATGGCCGCGATGCGGTCTCGCAGATCGTCACCTTCGGCACCATGGCCGCCAAGGCGGTGGTGCGCGATGTGGCCCGTGCCCAGGGCAGGCCCTATTCGCTGGGCGACAAGCTCTCCAAGCTGATTCCCTTCGAGGTGGGCATGACCCTGGCCAAGGCCATGGAGCAGGAGCCGGCACTCCAGGAGTTCCTCGATGCCGACGAGGAGGCCGCCGAGATCTGGGAGATGGCCGTCAAGCTCGAGGGCATTACCCGCGGTACCGGGAAACACGCCGGCGGTGTGGTCATCGCCCCTACCAAGCTGACCGACTTCGCGCCGCTGCTCTGCGACGAGGACGGCTCGGGCCTGATGGTGCAGTTCGACAAGAACGACATCGAGGAGGCCGGGCTGGTCAAGTTCGACTTCCTCGGCCTGCGTACCCTGACCATCATCGATTGGGCGCTGAAGATGGTCGACAAGGTGCGCGCCGTGGAGGGGCAGGAGGCCCTGGATCTGGACGCCATTCCCCTCGATGATGTCCGGACCTTCGAGATGCTCAAGCGTGCCGAGACCACGGCGGTCTTCCAACTCGAGTCCCGCGGCATGAAGGAGCTGATCAAGCGTCTGCTGCCGGATTCCCTGGAAGACATGATCGCACTCGTCGCGCTGTTTCGTCCCGGCCCCCTGCAGTCGGGCATGGTCGACGATTTCATCAACCGCAAGCATGGCCGCGCCGAGATCTCCTATCCGCATCCGGCTTATCAGCATGAGCTTCTGAAACCAGTACTCGGCCCTACCTACGGCATCATCCTCTACCAGGAACAGGTGATGCAGATCGCCCAGGTCATGGCGGGCTACAGCCTGGGCCAGGCCGACCTGCTGCGCCGTGCCATGGGCAAGAAGAAGCCCGAGGAGATGGCCAAGCAGCGCGACGGCTTCATGGAAGGCTGTGCCGACAACGGTATCGATCGTGACCTGGCGGGCAATCTCTTCGACCTGGTGGAAAAGTTCGCCGGCTACGGCTTCAACAAGTCTCACTCGGCGGCCTATGCCCTGGTCTCCTATCAGACCGCCTGGCTGAAGGCGCATTACCCCGGGCCCTTCATGGCGGCGGTCCTGTCCACCGAGATGGACAACCTCGACAAGGTGGTGCCGCTGATCGAGGAATGTCGCCACCAGAAGCTCACAGTGACGCCTCCGGACGTCAACGTCGGCGCCTACCGGTTCAGCGTCGACGACCAGGGACGCGTGGTCTATGGCCTCGGTGCCATCCGCGGTGTCGGCGAAGGCCCCATCGGCGCTATCGTCGAGGCCCGCGACGCCGAGGGTCGCTTCTCCGACCTCTTCGATTTCTGCCGTCGCCTCGACCCGCGGCGCATGAACAAGCGCACCCTGGAGGCGCTGATTCGCTCCGGGGCCCTGGACACCCTGGGGCCATCGCGCTCGGTGCTCACCGCCGCCCTGGATGATGCCCTCAAGGCGGCGGCCCAGAATCAGTCCAACCAGAACCAGGGAATGATCGACATGTTCGGCGAGAGCTTCGTCGAGGAAGCGGCGGGGGATGTCTACGCCGACTATCGGGCGGTGCGCGACTGGACCGACAAGGAGCGCCTGGCCGGCGAGAAGGAAACCCTGGGGCTCTATCTGACCGGGCATCCCATCGACGAGTACGAAGAGGAACTGGCGCGTTTCGTCTCCACGCGGATCGCCGACCTCACGCCTTCCCGGGAACCCCAGCGGGTTGCCGGCCTGGTGGTGGGCTTGCGTACCATGAAGTCCAAGCGGGGCGATACCATGGCCTTCGTGACCCTGGATGATCGCACCGGACGCATCGAGGCCTCAATGTTCGGGGAGCTCTATGCGGCCCTGCGCGGACAGATCGAGACCGATCAGGTACTGATCGTCGAGGGCGAGGTCTCAAGCGACGATTTCTCCGGCGGTCTCAGGCTGCGTGGCAAGGAAATCACGCCCATGGTGGCGGCGCGCACCCGTTACGGCCAGGCCGTGGAGCTCTCGGTGGATGGCACCCGCGCCAACGGTCGCCTGGTCGACAGCCTGCGCGATAGCCTTCTGCCCTGGTGCAACGCTGAAGGCTTGCCGGTCAGGCTGCGTTACTGCAACGCTCATGCCACCGGCTGGCTGGAACTCGCCGACGAGTTGAAAGTCACCCCCAGCGACGAGCTGTTGATCCGTCTGCGCGAGGTGCAGGGTCAGAATGGTGTGCGGCTCAAGTACCGTTGAGTCCACCCCGGATCGCCTTGCGCGACTCCCTCAGGGTGAGATAATGGACAGCATTCGACACTTGCCGCCTTCCGGCGACAGCAGACGACAAGGCATCAGCCCTCATGAACCCCAACTATCTTGATTTCGAACAACCGATTGCCGAGCTTCAGGCCAAGATCGAGGAGCTTCGCCTGGTGGGGAATGATAGCCAGGTCAACCTCAGCGACGAGATCGGCCGACTCGAGGGAAAGAGCCGCAAGCTCACCGAGTCGATCTTCAAGGATCTCACCCCCTGGCAGGTATCCCAGCTGTCCCGGCATCCCCAGCGCCCTTATACCCTGGATTACCTGGCCAATGTCTTCACCGATTTCGATGAGCTTCACGGGGATCGCCATTTCGCCGACGACCCTGCCATCGTGGGCGGCGTTGCCCGTCTCGATGACAGGCCTGTAATGGTGATCGGCCACCAGAAGGGCCGTGACGTCAAGGAGAAGGTGAGGCGCAACTTCGGCATGCCGCGCCCCGAGGGGTACCGCAAGGCCTGCCGACTGATGGAGATGGCCGAGCGATTCTGCATGCCGGTGCTGACCTTCATCGATACGCCCGGCGCCTATCCGGGCATCGATGCGGAAGAACGCGGCCAGTCCGAGGCCATCGCCTTCAACCTGGCGGTGATGTCGCGCCTGAGAACGCCGATCCTGGCCACCGTGGTGGGTGAGGGCGGCTCAGGGGGCGCCCTGGCCATCGGCGTCTGCGATGAACTGGCCATGCTGCAATACGCCACCTACGCCGTCATCTCGCCGGAAGGCTGTGCCTCCATTCTGTGGAAGAGTGCGGAAAAGGCCCCGGAAGCGGCCCAGGCCATGGGCATCACCGCCGAGCGTCTCCAGGAACTGGGATTCGTCGATACCCTGATCGAGGAGCCCCTGGGGGGTGCCCACCGTCACCCAGTGACCACCGCCGAGCGGGTCAGGGAGTCACTGCTGGCGAGCCTGGAGCGACTGGAGGCCATAGACACCGACCAGTTGCTCGAGCGCCGCTATGAACGACTGATGAGCTATGGCGCCCCGGTCTGAGACGACTGACCTGCAAACCCTGATCGATGACGCCCTGGCCCGGACCCCGCCGGGGCGTGTCGTCTGGGTGGCCATCTCCGGTGGGCTGGATTCCTGCCTGTTGCTTACCCTGGCGGCACAGGCGTGTCACCGTCATTCCCGCCCCCTGCATGCCCTGCATGTGAATCATGGCCTCCAGGATGCGGCGGCGGTGTTCGAGACGCACTGTCGACGCCTGTGCACCGGGTTCGGTGTGCCGCTCTTCGTGGACGTCGTCGAGGTCGACCGCAACGCGGGTCGGGGGCTCGAGGCGGCTGCCCGCGCGGCTCGCTACGCGGCCTTCCTCCGCAGGGTCGGCGAGGGCGAGACCCTGTGGCTGGCCCAGCACCGTGACGACCAGGCCGAGACCTTCCTGCTCGCCGCCCTGCGGGGCAGCGGGGTGCGCGGACTGGCGGCCATGCCGGCGCATCGCAACTGGCAGGCTCGGCGGCTCCAACGACCGCTTCTCGCGGTATCGCGGGCCGAGCTCGAGCAGGAGGCACAGCGTCGCGGTCTCGATTGGGTCGAGGACCCCTCCAATCGGGACCGACGACTGGACCGCAACTTCCTTCGCCACGCGGTGCTGCCCCTGCTTGAGACGCGCTGGCCAGGTTCCCGCGAGTCGCTGGCCCGCAGCGCCACCCTGGCCGGTGAGGCCGATGACCTGCTGCTGGAACTGGCCGAGCATGACCTTGCCGGCCTGGGCGGCGATGCGGGTCGGCTTGCCGTGGAGGAGATCATGGCGCTCTCCGCACCGCGCCGGCGCCTGCTGCTTCGCCATGCCTGTGACCGCCTCGGGTTGCCACGGCCGCCCGCCAGGCGGCTGGAAAGTCTCCTGGCGCAACTCTCGGCGCGTGGCGATGCCGGGGTCAGAATCGCCTGGCAGGGCGTTGATGCGCGGGTATGGAACCGGCAGCTCTGGCTGTCGGTCCCTGCGCTGGCTTTGCCGGCCGATTGGCGAGCCGAATGGGACGGTGTCTCGCCCCTGGAGACACCGCTGGGCCTGGCCAGGGTCGGGTTGCGGGGTCCCGGTGATGGTCCGTGGCGACTGGAGGCCGCTTCGCGCCGGGGAGGCGAGCGGTTTCGCCTGGCGGGTCGGGGGCATCGTGATCTCAAGCGCTTGTTGCAGGAGGCGCGGGTGCCGCCCTGGCGGCGCCAGCAGCTAGTGGTGATCCGGCAGGAGGATGAGCCGCTTGCCGTCCTCGACCCGCTGACCTCGCGTTGGGTGATCGTGGCCGAGGGATGGGAGGGCGTTGCTCAGTGCGGCGCCAGCGTGAAACCGGCGGCTTCCTGATAGGCGACTTCCTGCTCGAGATCGGCGATGAGCAGGGTCTGGTCGGTGTCATTTCCTTCGAGATGCAGCCGTAGCGTCTCGCCGTCCGCTTCGAGAGGGGGTGCCTCGACGGCCTGCCCCGGTCGTGAATGATTGAGTAGCACCGCGAGCCTCAGCAATCGGGCCAGGCGTGCATGGGTGTGCCGTTCCGAGGTCGGCAGGGCCTGCCACTCCTTGAGCGGGAACTTGCGGCGATGGGCGCGTACCAGGAGGGCCAGCAAGCGTTGTTCCGGCCGTGAGAAGCCGGCCAGGTCCGAGTGTTCCAGCAGGTAGGCGCCATGACGGTGGAACTGGCTATGGGAAATGGCCAGGCCGATCTCGTGCAGCCGGCTGGCCCAGGCCAGGAATCTCGCCTGGTCGTCGTCCAGATTCCAGGCGTCGCGCACCTGGTCGAGGAGCGCCAGGGCGGTGTCGGCGACGTTGTCGGCCTGGCGTCGGTCCACCCCGTAGCTGCGAGCCAGGCCGTCGAGGGTCTTGAGCCGTGAATCCTCGGGGCTGTTGCGCCCGGCCATGTCATAGAGCACGCCCTCGCGCAGGGCCCCGTCTGCATAGCGCATGGCTTCCAGCCCGAAGGCCTCGAAGATGGCCGAGAGGATGGCGACGCCCGCGGGGAAGACGCTTGCCCGGTCGGCCTTGAGGCCCTCCATGGCGACCTTATCCAGGCGCTTGGAGCGGACAAGTCGCTCTCGCAGCTTGCTCAGCCCCTCACGGGTGATCATGCCGTCCGAGGTGGCCCCTGTCGCCGCAATCACCGTGGCGGCGGCCTTGATGGTGCCGCTCGATCCCACGAGATCCTTCCAGCCGAGACGAAGATAGGGGCGCTGGATGTTGGCCAGTTCCGAGAGCGCCGCGAGTTCCGCGCGGCGCATGCGTTTCTCGTTGATCTCCCCATCGGCGAAGAAGCGCTGGCGGTAGGTGACGCAGCCCATGCGAAGGCTTTCCAGGGCAAGCGGTTCAAACTGCTCGCCGATGATCAACTCGGTGGAGCCACCGCCGATATCGACGATCAGGCGGCGACCGTCCTCGGCCAGCGCATGGGCCGCCCCCAGGTAGATCAGGCGGGCCTCTTCCCGGCCGGCGATGATCTCGATGCGCTGGCCCAGCAGCGCCTCCGCACGTTCGATGAAGGTCTGGCTGTTGGTGGCATCGCGCAGGGCGTTGGTGCCGACGACGCGAATCTGCGCGGGCGTGATGTCGTCGAGAAAGGGGGAGAAACGGGCCAGGCAGTCCAGGGCACGCTGCATGGTCGCTTCATCGAGCCGTCCCTCTTCATCGAGACCGCCGGCCAGTTGGACCTTCTCGCCGAGGCGTGCCACCACCTGCAGGCGGTCGTCCTGATAGTTGGCGACCAGCAGGTGGAAGCTGTTCGACCCCAGGTCGATGGCCGCTAGGCGGCGTGGATCGCGGTCTGTTGGTGTATCCTGTGCATCTGGGGGTAAGCCCGGGGAAGCGGTCATGGCATATCCTTTGGCGTTTCTGCTCAAAGGGTGCTGTCGCCCGGGGGAAGGTGTCAATCCTTGCGATGGCGGGGCTTGCGTTTGCCGCCAGCCTTGACTAGTATCGAGGCGTTCGCTGTTTCGAATGTTTTTCTGATCGTGCGGCGGTTTCCCGTCCCGGTCTGTTTCCAAGTCGTCAGTCAGCCCACTGCATCAATTTGAGATCATGGCACTTCCTGATGTCATCCTGGTCAGGCGAATATGTTAGTGCTCCCTCTTGTTTCGATATCGTTGCGGTAATCCCCCTTGCGGTTACTTGCTTCCGGTCTTCTATGGCAGCAGGACTCCCACGATACGACGAGCGGTTCCTGATCGGGCTCTGAACGCACTCACGCGGCGTTATCGTCTCGCCTCCTGTCCTTTCCATGGTGCCTCCCACCTGGCTTCCACGAGCGACTTCTGAATACACCGATGAATCTTACCGAACTCAAGCAAAAGCCCGTGCCCGATCTGCTGGAGATGGCCCGCGAGATGGGCATCGACAACCTGGCGCGCTCCCGCAAGCAGGACATCATCTTCGCTATCCTCAAGAAACATGCCAAGAGTGGCGAGGATATCTATGGCGATGGGGTGCTGGAAATCCTCCAGGATGGTTTCGGTTTCCTGCGCAGTGCCGATAGTTCCTATCTGGCCGGCCCCGATGATATCTATGTCTCGCCCTCGCAGATCCGGCGCTTCAACCTGCGCAAGGGTGACTCCATTTCCGGCAAGATTCGTCCACCGAAGGAGGGGGAGCGTTATTTCGCGCTGCTCAAGGTCAGCGAGATCAACTTCGACAAGCCGGAAAATGCCAAGTCGAAGATCCTCTTCGAGAACCTGACGCCGCTGTTCCCGGACGAGCGTCTGCGCATGGAGATCGGCAATGGCTCCACCGAAGACCTGACGGCCCGGATCATCGATCTGGTGGCGCCCATCGGCAAGGGCCAGCGCGGCCTGCTGGTCTCGCCCCCCAAGGCCGGCAAGACGCTGATGCTGCAGAACATCGCCACCTCCATCACCCGCAACGACCCGGACTGCCATCTGATCGTGCTGCTGATCGACGAGCGCCCGGAAGAGGTGACCGAGATGTCGCGCACCGTGCGCGGCGAGGTCGTGGCCTCGACCTTCGATGAGCCGCCGGCCCGCCACGTCCAGGTCGCCGAGATGGTCATCGAGAAGGCCAAGCGGTTGGTAGAGCACAAGCGGGATGTGGTGATCCTGCTCGACTCCATCACCCGCCTGGCCAGGGCCTACAACACCGTGGTACCCAGCTCCGGCAAGGTGCTGACCGGTGGTGTCGACGCCCACGCACTGGAGAAGCCGAAGCGCTTCTTCGGTGCGGCGCGCAACATCGAGGAGGGCGGCAGCCTGACCATCATCGCCACGGCCCTGGTCGATACCGGCTCCAAGATGGACGAGGTGATCTTCGAGGAATTCAAGGGCACCGGCAACATGGAGGCCCATCTGGACCGCAAGCTGGCCGAGCGTCGCGTCTATCCGGCGATCAACATCCGCCGCTCCGGCACCCGCCGTGAGGATCTGCTGGCCTCCGAGGAAGAGATGCAGCGCATGTGGATCCTGCGCAAGCTGCTCAACCCCATGGAAGACACCGCTGCCACGGAATTCCTGATCGACCGCCTCAAGGATACCAAGACCAACCTCGAGTTCTTCGAGGCCATGAAGCGCCGCTAGGCAAGGTCGTCGGAGCAGAGAAGGGGTGGCATGCTATGCTGCCCCTTTTGTCGTACTGGAAGCGGGAAATCCGAATGAAGTACAAGGACCTGCGGGAGTTCATCGCCACTCTGGAGGCCCAGGGCGAGCTCGTCCGCGTGACCGCCGAGGTCGACCCCTACCTCGAGATCACCGAGATCTGTGATCGCACCCTGCGCGCCGGCGGTCCGGCGCTGCTGTTCGTGAACGTCAAGGGGCACAAGATGCCGCTGCTCGGCAACCTCTTCGGCACGCCGAAGCGGGTGGCCATGGGCATGGGCCAGGAGTCGGTGGCCGCCCTGCGCGAGGTGGGGGAGCTGCTGGCCTTTCTCAAGGAGCCCGAGCCGCCCAAGGGGTTCCGCGATGCCTGGAGCAAGCTGCCGATCTTTAAGCAGGTGATGAGCATGGCACCGAAGACGGTCCGCTCAGCGCCGGTCCAGGCGCTCGTCTACGAGGGTGACGAGGTCGATCTCGGCCGTCTGCCGATCCAGCACTGCTGGCCCGGCGATGTCGCCCCGCTGGTGACCTGGCCGCTGGTGATTACCCGGGGGCCCCACAAGACCCGCCAGAACCTGGGGATCTATCGTCAGCAGAAGCTCGGGCGCAATCGCCTGATCATGCGCTGGCTCTCCCATCGCGGCGGGGCCCTGGACTTCCAGGAGTTCCAGCAGGCACACCCCGGCGAGCCATTCCCCGTGGCGGTGGCACTGGGTGCCGACCCGGCCACCATCCTGGGCGCCGTGACTCCCGTGCCCGACAGCCTCTCCGAATATGCCTTCGCTGGGCTGCTGCGAGGCTCGCGCACCGAGCTGGTCAAGTGTGGCCATGCCGACCTTGAGGTACCTGCATCAGCAGAAATCATCCTCGAGGGTTTCATTTACCCGGACGACACGGCCCCCGAAGGCCCCTACGGCGACCATACCGGCTACTACAACGAGGTCGAGACCTTCCCGGTGTTCACGGTGACGCGCATGACCATGCGCGAGAATGCCATCTATCACTCCACCTACACCGGCCGCCCCCCCGATGAGCCGGCGATCCTGGGACTGGCCCTCAACGAGGTCTTCGTGCCGATCCTGCGCCGGCAGTTTCCCGAGATCGTCGACTTCTACCTGCCGCCGGAAGGCTGCTCCTACCGCATGGCGGTGGTGACCATGAAGAAGCAGTACCCGGGCCATGCCAAGCGGGTGATGATGGGCGTGTGGAGCTTCCTGCGCCAGTTCATGTACACCAAGTTCGTGGTGGTGCTCGACGACGACGTCAGCGCCCGGGACTGGAAGGACGTGATCTGGGCCATCACCACCCGGATGGACCCTGCCAGGGATACCGTCATGGTGGAGAACACGCCCATCGACTACCTGGATTTCGCCTCTCCCGTGGCAGGGCTGGGCTCCAAGATGGGCCTGGATGCCACCCGCAAGTGGCCCGGCGAGACCGATCGCGAGTGGGGCACGCCTATCGTAATGGACGAGGCCGTCAAGGCCCGTGTCGGTGAGCGCTGGAAGGAGCTGGGCATTGCACTCCCCGACAACACGACGTTTTGACAACTGCATGAGGCTTTCATGACGCCAAGGACCCTGACCTGCCTGGTCACCGAGGTCGAGGACCTCACCCCGGATGTCTTCCGCGTCCAGCTTGAGGGCCGGCCCGAGGCCGTCGCCCATGACCCCGGCCAGTACCTGGAGCTGAAGCTGGCGGAGGACATCTGGGTACCGTTCTCCATCGCCAACGCCCATGCCGGCGATGGCGCTATCGAGCTGCACATCCAGCACTGGCCGGAGCGTGACAATTCCGCACGGCTGCGCGAACTGCTCCAGGTGGCCGAGCGGTTGACCCTGCGCCTGCCCGGCGGTGACTGCATACTGGACCCGGACAGCACGCGTCCCCTGCTGCTGATCGCCGCCGGGACCGGCTTCTCGCAGATGAAGTCCATCGTCGAGGCGGCGTTGCATCATGACCCGGCGCGCGAGATCGATCTCTGGTGGGCGGCCCGCGAGCGCCGCGACCTCTACCTGGAGCGCCTGCCCCGGGAATGGGCCGCCGAGCATGCCAATGTCCGCTTCCATGTCGTGACCGAGGTCAAGCCCGCGGAGGCCGTGGTGGGCGAGCGGGTCAGTGGCCACCGTGGGCGCATCGACCAAGCGCTGGCCGAAGCACTCGAGGATGTCTCGGGACATGATGTCTACATTTCCGGGTCCCCGGGCATGGTCTATACCTGCGTCGATGTGCTGGCATCGCTAGGCCTCGCGTCCTCGCGGGTCTTCTCGGATGTCTTCGCCTATGCACCGCGGGACCCCATCGTGCCCACCCTGGGCAGCCTGGTGAGAGAGGGGCGGTCATGAGCGCCTCGCCGATCCTGATCACCGGGGGTGCCCAGCGCCTGGGACGCCACTGTGCCGAGCGCCTGCGTGACGACGACCAGCCGGTGATCATCAGCTATCGCCGCGAGCGCCCCGAGCTGGACGCGCTGCGCAAGCGGGGCATCGTCACCCTGTCGGCCGACTTCTCGACGGAGGCGGGAATCCTCGATTTCATCACCCGACTGAAGGCAGAGACGTCGTCGTTGCGGGCCATCGTGCACAACGCCAGCGACTGGGCGCCGGACTCCCATGGCGCCGAGGCCGGCGCCAACTTCGAGCGGCTCTTCCGGGTGCACATGCTGGCGCCCTACCTGATCAACCTGCATTGCCATGCGCTGCTCGAGGCGTGCAGCGAACCCCAGCGGGATATCGTGCACATGACGGATTATGTGGTGCGCCAGGGGTCGAAGAAGCATGCGGCCTATGCGGCCACCAAGGCGGGACTGGATAACCTCACCCTGTCCTTTGCGGCCATGTATGCCCCGGCGATTCAGGTCAATGCCATTGCCCCGGCACTGATCATGCTGGGTGAAGGCGACGACGAGGCCTACGCCGCGAAGGCGAAGGCCAAGTCCGCCATGGAGATGGTGCCGGGTCCCGGTGTGATCTACCAGAGTCTTCGCTACCTGCTCGACAACCGATTCGTGACCGGGGTGACCCTGCCGGTGGATGGTGGGCGACACCTCTAGTCCGTCTTTCCCGGGGGCCTGATTAAGGTCCCGAGAGGCTCTGTCATGCGTCTGACCCGGAGGTTCATGGATGCCGTTTCGTTTCGAGAATCACGACCCGGAGACCTATCGTCGCAAGGGCAGGCTGATCAGCCTGGCCATGGCGGGTCAACTAGTCGTCTTCGGCCTGGTCTTCTCGCAGCTCTTGGCGGTGGCATTCGGAGGCGGCTTCTGGCTCAACGCCCTGGGGGTCTTGCTGGGCCTGCTGGCCACCAGCCTGGTCTTCGCCGTGCTGCGAGAGCGACCCTGGATGGCCGAGATGCGCTATGTCTGGCAACTCAAGCATCATCTGTCCCGGGTCAGCGCCTACCTGCCTGCCCTGCGCCGCGGGATGGTCGAGGACAATGATACCGCCCTTGACCTGCTGGCGTTCTACCACCAGGGCATGGCGCAACTCGCCGACCTCAACGATCGTACCCTGGATGACGACGCGGAACTGCTTGCCGAGCGACAGACGCTGAAGATCGCCCGCCGCGAGCGAGGCTTGCCCGAGCGGGTGGAGGGATTCGATCCCGAGGATCTGAGGGCCTTCAAGAAGGCGTGATGAGCGCCGAGATTGATCGGCTAGGCCCTGGCGGCATAGGCGTACAACAGCGTCTCCTGTGCACTGATGGCCGCCGACTCGCCAGGCTGCTGCTTGACGTAGTGACCGTCGGGTTGCAGCAGCCAGCTCTGGCAGTTGTCCACCAGATAGGTCTCCAGATCCTTGCGTACCCGGGCGGCGAGCTTCTTCTCGAGCAGGGGGAAGCAGGTCTCCACCCGATGGAACATGTTGCGTGCCATGAAGTCGGCACTGGAGCACCAGGTTTCCCGCTTGCCTTCATTGTGGAAGTGGAAGACCCGGGTGTGCTCGAGGAAGCGTCCGATCACCGAGCGAACCCGGATGTTCTCCGAGATGCCCGGAATCCCCGGGCGCAGGCAGCACATGCCGCGGATGATCAAGTCACACTCCACGCCGGCCTGGGAGGCGCGATACAATGCCTGGATCAGCCTGGTTTCTGTCAGGGAGTTGCACTTGATGATCAGATGGCCCCGCCGACCCCGTCGCGCCTGGTCGGCTTCCCGGTCGATCATCGCCACCAGCCGCTCATGGAGGGTGAAAGGGGCATGCAGGAGCAACTCGATGTGTCGTGTCCTGCCCATGCCGGAGAGTTGCTGGAAGACGCGGTGGACGTCCTCGCATAGCTCGGGGTTGGCGGTCATCAGGCTGTAGTCGGTATAGAGCTTCGCCGTCCTGGAGTGGTAGTTGCCGGTGCCCAGATGGGCATAGTGGCGAAGCTTGCCCCGCTCGCGACGCACGATATGCACCATCTTGGCATGGGTCTTGTATGCCATGACCCCGTAGATGACGATGGCCCCGGCCTCCTGGAGCCGCGATGCCAGTGCCAGGTTATCGGCCTCATCGAAGCGTGCGCGCAGTTCGATCACCACCGTGACTTCCTTGCCGTTGCCGGCGGCTTCCACCAGGGCGTTGACGATCGGCGAGTCGGCCCCGGTGCGGTAGAGCGTCTGCTTGATGGCCAGCACGGCCGGGTCTCGGGCCGCCTCGTGAAGCAGTTTTTCTACCGGCGAGAAGGCATGGAAGGGGTGGTGAAGCAGGATGTCGCCCTCATCGATCGCCTCGAACAGGCTCTCCTTGTGAGTGAGAGACTTGGGGATCCCCGGGGTGAAGGGGCGATAGAGCAGCTCGGGTCGGTCCACCTCGTCGAGTACCGACATCATGCGGGTCAGGTTCACCGGACCCTCGACGCGGTAGAGGTCGACCTCATCCAGGGAAAACTGCCGGAGCAGGAAGCCGGTGAGCGCTTCCGGGCAGTTGGAGGCTACCTCGAGACGCACGCCGCTGCCGTAGCGCCGTGCCAGCAGTTCGCCGCGCAGTGCCGAGGCCAGGTCCGAGACGTCCTCGGGATCCACCGAGAAGTCGGCGTTTCGTGTCAGGCGAAACTGATAGCAGCCGCGCACGACCATGCCCGGGAAGACCTCCTCGGCATGGGCGTGGATCATCGATGACAGGAAGACGTATTCGGTGAAGCCCGACTCGCACAGGCTCGCCGGCAGGGCGATAATCCGTGGCAGGGAACGCGGCGCGGGAAGGATCGCCAGGCCGCCCTCGCGTCCGAAGGCGTCCTTGCCTTCCAGTTGGACGATGAAGTTGAGACTCTTGTTGACCAGTCGGGGGAAGGGATGGGACGGGTCCAGGCCGATGGGGCTGACCACCGGCATGATCTGGGCCTCGAAATAGTCGCGGACCCAGTCGCGCTGCTCGGCTATCCACTCTTCCCGGCGACGAAAGCGCAGGCCCTGCGCCTTGAGGGCGGGAATCAAGACTTCGTTGAGGATCCGGTACTGCCTTGCCACCTGGGCGTGGGCCAACTGGGCGATCTCCTTCAGCACGGCCCGCGGTGATCGTCCATCGGCGCCGGTGGTGTCGTCACCCAGCGCCAACTGGTTCTTGAGGCCGGCCACACGAATCTCGAAGAACTCGTCCATGTTCGAGGAGAAGATCAGCAGGAACATCAACCTGTTGAGGAGCGGATGGGCCTCATCCAGGGCCTGCTCCAGCACTCGGATATTGAACTGCAGGTGGGAGAGCTCCCGGTTGAAATACAGGCCCGGGTCACCGAGGTCGGCCTGGGGGTCGGGAATCGCCCTGGGCTTGATGCCGGCGCGGGTCTGGTTGAGCCGTGGCGCGGGCTGTTCCATGACCGGTTGTTCCGTTACTGGCTCGCCGAGGCGGCTATCGGGTGTCTCGGCCTCGAGGCGCGGCTCGTTCCGGCGTGGCACGTCCTGGCGTGGGTCGTCCATCCTGTCTCCTGTCGGTGGCGGAAAGGGTCCCACTCTGCGGCCTCGGCCTGGACCCTGGCCTTATCGGTTGAGCAATCTGGCGGCTCGCTTGGCGAAATAGGTCAGGACGCCATCCGCGCCGGCACGCTTGAAGCATGTCAAGGACTCGATGATGACAGTATCGGCGTCCAGCCAACCGTTGTCGAAGGCGGCCATGTGCATGGCGTACTCGCCACTCACCTGGTAGGCGAAGGTCGGGACCCTGAGCTCTTCCTTCACCCGGCGTACCACGTCCAGGTAGGGCATGCCCGGCTTGATCATGACCATGTCTGCCCCTTCGGCCAGATCCAGTGCCACCTCGTGGAGGGCCTCGTCGCTGTTGGCGGGGTCCATCTGGTAGGTGGTCTTGTCGGCGCGGCCCAGGTTGGCGGCGGAACCGACGGCGTCTCGGAAGGGGCCGTAATAGCGCGAGGCATACTTGGCGCTGTAGGCCATGATCCGGGTATTGACCAGTCGTTCCTGTTCCAGCACCTCGCGGATGGCTCCGATGCGGCCGTCCATCATGTCGGAAGGCGCCACGATGTCGGCCCCGGCCTCGGCGTGGGAAAGCGCCTGCTTGAGCAGCGTATCCACGGTGTGGTCGTTGTGGACATAGCCCTGCGCATCGAGGATGCCGTCCTGCCCGTGGCAGGTGTAGGGGTCCAGCGCCACATCGGTCATGATGCCGAGCTCGGGAATCGCGGCCTTCAGGGCGCGCACGGCGCGTTGCACCAAGCCACCGGCATTGTAGGCTTCCTCGGCCAGTTCGCTCTTCAGCGCCGCCCCCACCACCGGGAAGAGTGCCAGGGCGGGGATGCCGAGCTCATGGGCCTCGCGGGCTTCCTCGATGAGCAGGTCGAGCGACAGGCGTTCCACGCCTGGTATGGAGGTCACTGCCTCGCGCTGCCCTTCGCCCTCGAGCACGAATACCGGCCAGATCAGGTCGGCGGGTGTCAGCTGGGTCTCGCGCATCATCCGCCGCGAGAAGTCGTCACGGCGCATGCGCCGCAGTCGGCTGGCGGGGAACTGGCGGGGGGTCATGAAGCTCAAGGCACGTCTCCGTTATCTTTTCTTGGCCGCCTCGGTCGACCATGGCAGCAGATGATGATGACAGCTATCGTCACGGGGCTGCGAGTATATCAGTGCCGCCGGGTATCGAAAGTCATGGCTTGTCCCGAGGAAGGCGACTCTCTAAAGTGTTTGGCTGGTTTTATCGACCCCGCCCTTCGGGGGCAGGTGTCCCTCTATAGGAGAAAGTCATGAGCAAACGGGTGGCGGTCATCCTGTCGGGTTGCGGTGTGTTCGATGGTTCCGAGATCTACGAGACCACCCTGACCCTGCTTCGCCTCGACCAGTTGGGCATCGACTATCGCTGCTTCGCGCCGGATATCGAGCAGCATCATGTCGTCGATCACCGCAACGGTGAGGTGGTGCCCGGCGAGACACGCCAGGTGCTGGTGGAGTCTGCCCGTCTGGCCCGAGGGGAGATTGCCCCCCTGTCGGAACTCGCCTCGGATGATTTTGGGGCGGTGATCCTCCCCGGGGGGTTCGGTGCCTCCAAGAACCTGTCGGATTTCGCCCAGGCCGGGGATGGCATGCAGGTGATCGGCGAACTGGTCGAGGTCCTCGAGGGCTTCCACCGAGACCGCAAGCCGATCGGTCTGATGTGCATCAGCCCGGTGATGGTGCCCCGGTTATTGGGACCCGGCATCTCGGTGACCATCGGTAATGACCCGGGTGTCTCCGGTGCGATCAGCGCCATGGGCGGATTGCACCGCAGCTGCGGCGTCGAGGATATCGTGGTCGATTTCGAGAATCGCGTGGTGACCACGCCGGCCTATATGCTCGCCACTCGGATCAGCGAGGCGGCGACGGGCATCTTCAAGCTGGTCGATCGCGTCAACGAGATGATGGGGCTATAAGCGCCCAGCCCTCGGCGCTAGGCGTCGTCTTCGTCCTCGTCTTCTTCACGCTTGCGCTTTACCAGACGACCGAACAGCAGGCCCACCTCGTAGAGCAGGTACATGGGTATGGCCAGCAGGCTCTGGGAGATGATGTCCGGCGGGGTGAGGAGCATGCCGATCACGAAACAGCCCAGCACGATATAGGGGCGCTTCTTTGACAGGCTCTCCACGGTGGTGGCGCCGGAGAGGATCATCAGGAAGGTGGCAATGGGGATCTCGAAGGCCACGCCGAAGGCGAAGAACAGCTTGAGAACGAAGTTGAGATATTGGTTGATGTCGGTCATCACCGCCACGTCCTCCGGCCCGGTCTGGGTGAAGAACTCGAACAGCAGGGGAAACACGACGTAGTAGGCGAAGGCGCCGCCCGTGTAGAAGAGTGCCACGCTGGAGGCGAGTATCGGCACCGCCAGTGCCTTCTCGTTGTCGTAGAGTCCCGGCGCGACGAAGGACCAGGCCTGGTGGAGCACATAGGGGATGGCAATGAAGACGGCCACCACCAGCGTCAGCTTGAAGGGCGCCAGGAAGGGAGAGGCGACCTCGGTGGCGATCATCTGCGACCCTTCGGGCAACAGTTCCATCAACGGCTGTGCGACGAAGGTATAGATCTCGTTGGCGAAGGGGTAGAGACCCAGGAAGATCACCAGTATCGATATCACGGCACGCATCAGGCGCGAACGCAACTCGATCAGGTGCTCGATCAGTGGGGCCTGCTGTTCCTCCGGGGAGTCGCCAGTCTTGCTCATCGGGAGGTGGAGTCCTTGTCGGCATCGGCATGCGGTGCAGCGGCGGCATCGGGAATACTGGCCGGGGCATCGTCGTTAGTGGGCTTCCTTGCCGGCGGCTTGTCCGGTGAGGGTGCGGACGTCGACGCTTTGGACGCCGCGGGTTTCGTGGGCTCGGCAATGCTTTCCACGTCGCGTTTGACCGTGTTGACGCTGTCGTCGAGCTTTTTCTGCTGCTCGTTGAGCTTCTGCCGCAGCTCTTCCGCTTCCAGCTGGGAATTGATCTCGCGCTGCATGCCCGAGACGCTACGCTTGATCTTGCCGATCCATAGACCCAGGGTTCGCGCCGCCTTGGGCAGGCGCTCGGGTCCGAGTACCAGCAAGCCCACCACCCCGATGAGCAGCAGTTCGAGAAAGCCCATATCAAACATGGCGGTTTATTTTCGCTCTTCCTGATCCTCGACCTTCCGCTCGGACTTGACGTCGTAGGTCCCGTCCTCGTCCTCATGGCTCACCTGGGCCAGGGGGTCTTCCTCGGCCTTGTCCTTGTCTTCGGTCTTCTCCTCCTCGTGCATGGCCTTCTTGAAGCCCTTCACGGCACCGCCCAGGTCACCGCCGACGTTGCGGAGCTTCTTGGTGCCGAAGATCAGGATGATGATGCCCAGAACGATCAGCAGTTGCCAGATACTGATACCACCTAACATAAGTTTTTCCTCTGATGTAGGGCCCGGGAGGCCCTGAAATCCTATTGATGTCTTGATGCTTTCTCGTCGTGTCCGGACATGCCGAAGCGACGAGCCAGTTCGTCCAGGACGGCCTGATGACCGAGGTCCAGGTGCGAAAGCATCACCAGGCTATGAAACCACAGGTCGGCCGTTTCGGCGATCAACGCTTGTCGTTCGGCGTCCCCCCCCCGCTCGGCATCCTTGGCGGCCAGTAGAGTTTCGGTGGCTTCTTCGCCGACCTTCTCAAGTATCTTGTTAAGGCCCTTGTGATGCAAGGCAGCAACATAAGATTGTTGCGGGTCGCCATGGCGGCGTTGTTCGAGCACGTCATCCAGGCGATCCAGAATATCACTCATGGCTGATGTTTCCATTCCAGTGGGAGTATCGAGTCGGCCGGTCAATGCCATGCTACCAGCACGAGGCCAATGGCGGCAGCGGCCAAAACCGGCCATGGCTGGCCCAGAGCCCATTGGCCGAGGGGTTGCCAGACCAGGGCCAGGGCCGTCAGCAGCAACCCCAGACGGAGCCGGCGCTGCCGGCGTACCTGCTGGCGGAACCACTGGTGGATGCCGCTCATGGCCTGGGTCTGGCGAGCGGACTGGTGATGGTGTCGATCGGCACGGGCCAGCACCCGGTAGGCGAGTACCGGCAACTCGGGTAGCTGGTGGGAGAGTTCTGGTGCCTGGCGCTTGAGAGAATCCCAGATTCCCCTTGCCCCGGTTCGTTCCCTCATCCATTGCTCGAGGAAGGGTTTGGCGGTGCTCCACAGGTCCAGGTCGGGATAGAGCTGGCGACCCAGGCCCTCGATATTGAGCAGCGTCTTCTGCAGCAGGACCAGTTGGGGCTGCACCTCCATGTTGAAGCGCCGCGCCGTCTGGAAGAGCCCCAGGAGTACCTGGCCGAAGGAGATGTCCTTGAGGGGCTTCTCGAGGATCGGCTCGCAGACGGTGCGAATGGCCGCGGCGAACTCGTTGGCGCGGGTATCCTCACCGACCCAGCCCGACTCGATGTGCAAGGCGGCGACCTCGTAATAATCCTGGCGGAAGAAGGCGAGCAGGTTGCGGGCCAGGTAATCCTGGTCTTCGCGAGTCAGGCTACCGACGATGCCGCAGTCGATCGCAATGTACTGTGGCTCCTGGGGATGGTCGTAGGAAATGAAGATATTGCCCGGATGCATGTCGGCATGGAAGAAATTGTCGCGGAATACCTGGGTGAAGAAGAGCTCGACGCCGCGCTCGGCGAGTTTTTCCAGGTCGGTGCCCTGGGCGTACAGGCCGTCGATGTCGGCGATGGGAACGCCGTAGATCCGTTCCTGGACCATGACGCGACGACGCGTCAGCGCCCAGTGGATGGCCGGAACGAAGAGCAGCGGGGAATCCTTGAAGTTGCGCTTGAGCTGGGAGGTGTTGGCGGCCTCCTTCAGGAGGTCGAGCTCATCGAAGAGGGTCGCCTCGTAGTCGCGGACCACTTCCACCGGCCGCAGGCGCCGCGATTCCGGGGCCAGGGTCAGCAGCCTCGCCAACTGATACATCAGCGCCATGTCTTGGCGCAGGACTCGCTCGATGCCGGGACGGATGATCTTGGCGACCACGGCTTCGCCGCTGTGGAGCCTCGCACTATGGACCTGAGCGACGGAGGCGGAGGCGAGTGGTGTGGTGTCGAATTCGGCGAAAGCCGCCTCGATGGGCATGCCGAGTTCCTGCTCTACCCTGGCCCTGGCCTGCTCACCCGGGAAGGGGGGGACCTGGTCCTGGAGGCGCTTGAGCTCGTCGGCGATGTCCTCGGGCAGGAGGTCGCGGCGGGTGGAGAGAACCTGGCCGAACTTGACGAAGATCGGACCCAGCGACTCCAGGGCGAGTCGCAGCCGAGCTCCGCGTGAGCGTTCCCCTACAGGGATCAGGCGCATGGGAGAGAGCGTGAAAAGGGTACGAAGCCACCAGGGGAAACGCGCCAGGGGCAAGAGGGTATCCAGGCGATAACGGGTGACCACCCAGAGGATGCGCATCAGGCGCAGGACCATGGTCATGCCTGCCCTCCCGGAAGGGCCAGACGGCGCTCGACACGCTCGACCCGGGCCTGGAGCCGGTCGGTGTCGATTTCCAGCTCGGTGAGATGGTCGCGCACCACGCTTGCC
The DNA here is from genome assembly GCA_024636705.1 of Halomonas sp. Lineage (GTDB taxonomy): Bacteria > Pseudomonadota > Gammaproteobacteria > Pseudomonadales > Halomonadaceae > Halomonas. The sequence continues at coordinate 1,455 of JAGXGN010000009.1, read as the reverse complement.
TGGTGGCGACCGGGAAGCCAGCGCGCTTCCTCGAAGACGAACTCCGAGAGATCGGCTGCCAGCTCATCCCGCGTGCGTCTGCCCCAGCGTGCCGAGGCCCGCAGCCTATCCGCCAGGCCATGAGCGGGTGCCTCGCCCAGCCAGTTTGCCAGTTGGCCTTCCCAGTTCGGGTGAAGGTCCAGCAGCAGATCCTGGACCTCCTGAAGCAGCGCTGTGCGCCCCCTCGTCTTGAGCCTGCCCTCTAATAGCAGGCGTTCGATGGAGGCGCCACCGAGCAGTGCACCGGCGGTCTCGGCATCGATCTCGACCACGGCATCATGATCTTCCTCGACCCCGGTATCCGGATACCGCAGCGCGATGCCCTGGGGGTGGAAGTGCATCTCCAGGACGAGGCGAGTGCTCTCCAAGCGCAACAGGAGGCGATGGCCCGCGAGTCGAGCCAGGCGAGAGGCGGATGCCGGGTCCCGTGCCAGCAGGGCATTAAGCGGGCGTTCGATGGCGGCGAGTCTCAGCGACATTACAGCTTGATACCCCGGTGCAGCGCCACGACACCTCCGGTGAGATTGGTGTATTCGACCCGCGATAGACCGGCCGACTCCATCATGGCCTTCAGGGTCTCCTGGTCGGGGTGCATACGGATCGACTCGGCCAGGTAGCGGTAGCTTTCGGCATCCTTGGCCACCAGTTCGCCGATCTTCGGCAGCAGTCGGAAGGAGTATTGGTCGTAGGCCTTCGAGAAGAGCGGGTTCACGGGCTTGGAGAACTCCAGCACCAGCAGGCGTCCGCCAGGCTTGAGTACCCGGGTCATGGAGGCCAGAGCCGATTCCTTGTCGGTGACGTTGCGCAGGCCGAAGGCGATGGTGAGGCAGTCGAAGGTGTTGTCGGGAAAGGGCAGGCACTCCGCATTGGCCTGGACATACTCGACGTTGCCACCCACCCCCTTGTCGATGAGCTTGTCGCGACCCACTCGCAGCATGGATTCGTTGATGTCGGCCAGCACCACTCGGCCGCGAGGACCGACCCGTCGAGAAAACGCCAGCGTCAGGTCTCCGGTGCCGCCTGCGATGTCGAGCACGCTATGGCCGGGCCGAACCCCCGAGCGCTCGATGGTGAGCCGCTTCCAGAGCCGGTGGATGCCGAAGGACATCAGGTCGTTCATCACGTCGTAGCGGGCGGCGACGGAGTCGAAGACATGGGCCACGCGTGAGGCTTTTTCGTCGACGGGGACTTCCTGGTAGCCGAAATGCGTGGTGCGTTTATCGCTGGGGCTCATGGAGCAGGCTCCCGAATCGCTGCAGGGGATGGGAGGCCACGGCCTCCGGATGGGCGCCATTGTAGCCTTCCCCGATGGCGATTGTCTTGACGCAGGGAGGTACATGAACTGACTCCGAGGGCGCCGGGGACAGTCCGAAGAGGGGGTCCTATGCCAGGGATGGCATCGGTAGCGCCCAGGGA
>JAGXGN010000103.1 GCA_024636705.1 Halomonas sp. | reverse complement strand
TCGGACAGCCCAGCTTTTCAGCGCCGAGAACCGCTGCACCCGATTGATCAAGGCACTTGCGGCCTCGTACAGCAGGCTCCGCATGGTCCTGTCGCCGCATTTCGAGATGCGCCCGGACCAGTCCACGTCTCCGGATTGATACCTTCGAGGGGTGAGGCCCAGGAAGGCACCGACATCACCAGTTCTTCGAAACCGCGCCGGATCATCGACCAGCGCGATGAAGCTCAGTGAGACAACCTGGAGGAACTGCTCGCGGTCAATGCGTCCTTGACCACGGTGTACCTGCTCAAGGACCAGCTCAAGACGCTGTGGTTTGCCGATGACGAGGCTACTGCTCGTAACGCCTGGCAAGAGTGGGCTGGCATGGCCCTGGGCAGTGGCATTGACGCGCTAGTTCGCTTTACCAGGAAGCTGGAGCCCTATCTGGAAGGGATCGTCTCCAGCGCCCGGCACCGGCTGAACACCAGCTTACTGGAGGGCATGAACAACCAAATCAAGGTCATCAAGCGGATGGCCTACGGGTATCACGACACGGCGGATTCTTTCTGAAGATCCGCGCCGCGTTTCCCGGCAAAGTGCGATGAACCAAAAAAAGCCCGGGATCAACCTGCAACGACGCGTCGCAGCTGGATCGACCCGTCAGACGAGGTGGCGCTGGTCCAGCAGTGCATGCTGGCAGGCGTTGTCAGATCAACGGTTTATGCTCATCAGGAGCCAAAGCCACCTGCATCTTTGGACCTCGAATTGTGCCATGCGCTGGATGAGATTTACATGCGCTGTCCGTTCTATGGGAGCCGGCGAATGGTGGTGGAACTGGGCCGTCGTGGCTGTCAGGTCAACCGAAAGCGGGTGCAGCGGCTGATGCGTGGCATGGGGCTCGCTGGCGCGGCAATGGCCCCAGGACCGATGACCAGCCGGTCGCACCCGGAGCACACAAGGTCTACCCGTACCTGCTGCGTGGCGTGTCGATCACGCGAACGAACCAGGTATGGAGCACAGATGTGACGTACATCCGTTTGCCACGCGGGTTCGTCTACCTGGTCGCCATCATCGACTGGTATAGCCCCAAGGTGCTGAGCTGGCGACTCAGCAATACCATGGACGCCGCCTTCTGTGTCGATGCCCTGGAGGAAGCGTTGAGGCTCCACGGCAAGCCCGAGATCTTCAACAACGATCAGGGCTCGCAGTTCACGAGCAAGGCCTTCACGGACGTGCTCAAGGACGCTGGTATCGCGTCAGCATGGACGGCCGAGGAACTTGCGCTTGGTGCGGGTGCCCATGGCAGTCTCCATCCTCGTCTTGGGCTTCCAAAGGGACGCGAGACATTGCTGCTGGTCGCAGGATCATCAAATGGTATACCAAAAGCAAGAGCCAATTCGCCGTTTCCGACGTGGTTCGAAAGCGCTGCCATACCGCTTGCTTGCCGCCCTCACGATTGCCTGCCCGTCTTGCTGACGGTGACCTGGTGCCGCTAGCCTTTTTCCGCCGCCGCCTCGAGATCGAGCCCGTTCAGCGCCGCCACATGATCGGCGAGCCAGGTCACATAGTCGCCCCCTTTCCCCGCCGCTTCCATCTGCGCGAAGGCGTTGCGAATCGCAGAGCCGAGCGGATTCGCCATCCCCGCCTCCATCGCCATCGCGGCGGCATAGCGCGTGTCCTTGGCGGCGTTGGTGATGGTGAACTTGTGCACTTCACGCTCGCGGTCAACGGCGGCCCGCATGAAGGTGTCGAAAAAGCCGTTCGACAGCCGCGAGCCGCCGATCACGCTCTGGATCGCCTGCGGCGTGAGCCCGGCCTTGACCCCCATGGTCAGCGATTCGGCATATAGCGCGGCGTAGCCCATCGAAATGAAGTTCATCACCAGTTTCATGCGGTGCCCGTCACCGGTGCCACCGACGTGGTTGATGTTGCCGGCCCAGCATTCGATGATCGGGCGGACCTTGGCAAAGGTCGCGTCGTCGCAGCCGACCATCGCGTCGAGCGTGCCCTCTTCGGCCTCCTTGGGCGTGCGTCCGAGCGGCGCATCGACAAGGGTCATCCCCGCCGCTTCCATCTCGGCGGCGAGCGCTGCCGTCGACACCGGGTCCGCGGTCGTCGTGTCGATCACGATCACACCCGACCGGCCCGCGGCCAGAATTCCGTCCTCGCCCCGGATCACCGCCTCGACCTGTGCCGAATTGGACAGGCAGAGGTGGATGATGTCGCAGGTCTCGGCCATCGCGCGGGGGCTGTCCGCCTCGACCGCGCCCTGCGCCACCAGCGCCTCGACCGGCGTGCGGTCGCGGTTGCCCTTGACCATCAGCGAATGACCCGCCCGCATCAGGTTTGACGCCATGCCGCGTCCCATCCAACCCAAGCCAATAAAGCCCACTTTCACGTTGTCTGCCATTTTTGTTCCTCCTTGGCGCCGATCCGATGCCCGGTTTGATACCTCGCCAAAATGGTATACCAATTGCCGCGAAGGAGCAATCGCAGGCACCGAGCCCTGCATCGGGAGAGCAAATGCACCTCTCAAATCCGGGCAGGCTCCTGCCCCTTGGACAAAGGCTTAACCATGCTGCCCAATGATCATTCGCAAGCCCTGCTTTTTGGGAAGCGTCCAAACAGCCGAAGGCCCCGCCGTTGTCACGCTACGGGACCGTCGAGTGATCGACATCACCTCACGCGAGACGCCGATATCTTCATTCGGGTCTTGAACCAGAGCAGGTCGGCAGCTTTCTCTCGGGGGTGCTGATCGGTAGCGAACTCGCCGCCATGCAGCCACGGATCGACGCAGAGAAGGGTGTCGTCCTGGTCGGGTCCCGCGAGCTCGGTGAGAGCTACCGGCGAGCCATGGAGATACACGGGCTGGCCGTCTGTCAGGTCGAGGCCGACAGGGCCAGCATCGAGGGGATCCGGCTGCTGAATCGATGCCGATCCGGATCCCCCGGATAGTCAGACTGCGAGCGCTGGCCCGCGTCGTCATTTCAGACGGCTGTCAACTGCCGCGCACCGCCGTGAGATCCGGCAGCCAAGTCACGATCCCCGGGAAGGCGATCAGGATCACCAGCACGACTATTAGCGCCACATAGTAGGGCAGCATCGCCTTGACCAGTTGCTCCATGGACACCTTGCCGACCCCACAGCCCACATAGAGGCAGGTGCCCACCGGCGGGGTGAGCAGGCCGATCCCCAGGATGTAGGCCATCAGGACGCCGAAGTAGACCGGATCCACGCCCACTGAGGTGGCGATCGGCGTCAGCATCGGCGCCATGATGACCATGGCGGGGGTCAGATCCATCACGAAGCCGACCAGGAGCAGCAGGCCGGCGACGATCATCAACAGCCAGAAGGGGTCCTGGGTGATCGCCTGGACCTGCCGGACCAGCGTCTGCGGCACCATGTTGATGGTCAGGAACCAGGCGATCACCGTGGCGAAGGCCAGCAGCAACAGCACCATGCCGGTCAGTCGTGCGGTACGGATCAGCATCCCCCAGAGAGCACGCAGGGGGAATTCGCGGTAGATCAGCAGCGAAATGGCCAGCGAATAGAGCAGCGCGGCCACCGCCGCTTCCGTGGCCGTGAAGACCCCGCCGATGATGCCGCCGATCACGATCACCGGCAGCACCAGCGCCAGCCAGGCCGACTTGAAGGCCTTCCAGAGCACGTCTAGGCGAAACTTCCGGGTCTGTCCGGCATGCGTGAAGCTGGCGATGATGAAGGTGGTGAACATCAACGCGAAGCCGATCAGCATTCCCGGCACGATGCCGGCGATGAATAATCGACTGATCGAGGTCTCGGTGACGATGCCGAACAGGATCAGGGGGATCGACGGCGGAATGATGATGCCGATCACCGAGGAGACGGTGTTGATGGCGGTGGCATGGGGCGCCGAGTAGCCCTGCTGTTTCATGGAGGGAATCATCATCGCCCCGGTGGCCGCGGTGTCGGCGACTGCCGAGCCGCTGATGCCGCCGAAGAACATCGAGCCGGTGATCGCCACCTGGCCAAGTCCCCCCCGCATGAAACCGACCAGGGCCCCGGCCAGGTCCATCAAGCGACGGGCGATCCCGCCCTGACTCATCACCTCACCGACCAGGATGAAAAAGGGAATGGCCAGCAGCGGGAAGCTGTTGACACCGCGGATCGACTGTTCGATGAGGATCGACAGCGGGATGTCCGACATTACCGCCATCACGACGGCGGCGACACCCAGGCCGAAGGCGATGGGCAGTCCGATACCGATGGAGGCGAACAGGATGGCCAGAAAGATCCATAGCATGGCTCAACGCACTCCGATTCGAGAGTTTGAGGACAACGGCGGCGTGCGGATCAGTCGCACACACTGCCAGGCACGCCACAGCGCCACGGAGAGGATAAAGATCGAGCACAGCACCAGGGAGACATTGATCAGGTTCCAGGGTACACCGAGGATCGCGGTTCGACCCGTCGAGCGGGACATCACCACATAACCACCCCATATCATGATGCCCATTAGCCCACTGATGATCAGGTGCTGCAACAGGTAGAGCGTATAGGCGGCACGCGGCTTGAGCTTGCGCACCACGAAATCCACGGCGATATGCTCGAAGTGAGCGAAGGCCGCCGCGGCCCCGATGAAGATCAACCAGACAAACAGCATCCGTGCCAGTTCATCCGCCCAGGGCAGCGAATTGTTGAGTAACGAGCGTCCGATCACGTTGGCCGATACCGAGATGATGAGTGCCACCAGGATGGCGGCGATCAGGTGTTCCATGCACACGGTGAGCCAACGAAAGACCACGGGCCCCTTTCGCGCCTCGAAATCCAGCTCGAGGGCTCGGCGGTTCGGGTCGGCAAGATAGGCATCGATATCGGGTGGGGGAGAAGTCGATTCAGGCATGGCGGGCCTCCAGAGACAGGACAAGGGGCCAAGCAAGGCCCCTTGTCGCTGAACGATCATCGGGTGGCGCGATATCAGTCGTTCATGGTTTCTTCGACGATTTCGCGGATATCGGCGATCAGGTCTTCGCCGATCTGCGGAGCCCACTCGACATAGACCGGCTGCACGGCTTCCTGGAAGGCGGCAATCTGGTCATCGTCGAGACGCGTGACCTGCATGCCGAGCTCCTCGAGCCGATTCCGCGACCAGTCGTCATACTCAGTGGCCAGCTGGATTTCATAAGCGGCGGACTTGCGAGCCGCCTCTTGGACGAGTGCCTGGTACTCGGGGTCCAGTCGATCCCAGGTGCGTTCGGACATCATCAGGATGAAGGGCGTATAGACGTGACGCGTCTCGGAGCCGTAGTCCTGAACCTCGTGGAAGTTGGATGTCAGGATGGTGCTCCAGGGGTTCTCCTGACCGTCGACGACGCCCTGTTCCATGGCCGAGAACAACTCACCGAAGGCCATCGGAGTGGGATTGGCACCCAGGGTTTCCCAGATGGACAGGTGTACCGGGTTCTCCATGGTACGGATGGTCAGGCCACCCATGTCGAGGCCGCCGACGTCTTCCGGCGTCTCGACCGGACGCACGCTGTTGGAGAGCTGGCGATAACCGTTCTCGGAGAAGGCCAGCGCCTTGATGCCGGTACCATCGAAGGAGTCGAGCATGCCCTGGGCGACATCGCTCTGCATGACCGCCACGGCCGCCTCACGGGTCGGCAGCAGGAAGGGCAGGTCGAAGGCCGCCAGTTCCGGCACATAGGTAGTGGCCGGTGAAGAGGACGGATACGACATGTCGAGCGTGCCGGTCTGCAGCATTTCCATCATCTGGACGTCGTCGCCCAGTTGGCTGTTGGGGAAGACGTCGACGGTCAGGCGGCCTTCGGTGCGCTCGGCGAGGATGTCGGCGAAATACTGGCTCGAGAGATACTGCGGCGAGGTTTCGGCCAGGCCGATGCCCATGCGGATGGTGTGGCTGCCGTGATCACCGACCACCTCACCGTCGATGGCAGGCGGCGCGGAGAGGTCCGGCGTCTGTGCATGGGCCATGCCCAGGGTGAGAGTGGCCGCGCCGGCCAGTGTCAGCGTGCTGCGCCAGATATGCATCATGGCATCTTACTCCTTGGTGTCCTGCGTGGTGAGCGCCGTTGAGCATTGGCCTCGGCGAGCCTCATCACGGAACAGGGTGGCGAATTATTGATTTGTTCCACTTTCCAGCAGCGTCACCGATCCGTCGGGATTCCAGCGGCGATGCCGGTTCACAGAGGAAAATCTAGTTCAGATCTCCGCATGGCGAGAAGCTTTACTATGAATGACTGTATGCTTGTATGATAAGTACGAGAGGAGAGAAAACCATGCAGACTCACGAGACCCCCTTCAAGCGCCGCCTCCTGGCCGGCGAGACGCTGACCGGGCTGTGGCTGGGCCTGGCCAATTCCTACACGGCGGAGATGGCGGCCACAGCGGGATTCGACTGGTTGCTGCTGGATGCCGAGCATTCGCCCAACGATCTGAAGGGTCTGCTGGGCCAGCTCCAGGCCATCGCCCCCTACGCCTCCCATCCCATCGTACGGCCCCCGGTCGGGGACCCGGTGCTGATCAAGCAGTATCTGGACATCGGGATAAAGACCCTGCTGGTGCCCATGGTGGAAACGGCCGACCAGGCCGCCATGCTTGTGGCGGCCATGCGCTATCCGCCGCGGGGGATTCGCGGCGTGGGCCATGTGCTGGCGCGGGCGGCTCACTGGGGCGCCATCGATGACTACCTGGATCGGGCCGACGACGAGCTGTGCCTGCTGGTGCAGGTGGAAACCCTGCAGGGCCTGGAAAACCTGGAGGCCATCGCCGCCACCGAGGGTGTCGACGGTGTCTTCATCGGCCCGGCCGATCTCTCCGCTTCCATGGGGCATCTGGGTGATCCCGGCCATCCCGAGGTGCGTACGGCGATTCACCAGGCCATCACGCGACTGCGTGCCGTCGGCACGCCAGCGGGCATCGTCACCGTCGACGAGGACGAGGCCAGGGGCTATCTCGATGCCGGCTGTGGCTTCGTCGGGGTCGGCATCGATGCCCTTCTGTTGATGAAGGCGATGCATGGGCTGGCGCAGCGCTTCCGTGCCTCATGATATCGAGTGGATCTTCATCTTATCGGGAGGAAAGAATCCGACCCGCGTTCATCAGGCCGTCCGGATCGAAGAGCGTCTTGATGCCCCGGGCCAGCTCGATCTCCATCGGCGAGAGTCGTGACAGATAGGCCGCCTGCTTGGTACGGCCGATGCCATGCTCGGCGCTGATGCTGCCATCGAAGCCGTCGAGCACCTCGAACAGCGTCGTCTCCAGTGCGTGCAGGTGGTCGTGCTTGGCATCATCCTCGAGCGTGCTCGGCGGCAGAATATTGAAGTGCAGGTTGCCGTCGCCGACATGGCCATAGGCGATGATCTCGCAGTCCGGCGACGCCTCCATCACCACCTCACTGGCTTGGGTCACGAAGGCGGGGATCGCCGAGATCGGCACCGAGATGTCGGTTCGCAGATGCTCCCCGCGCAGGCGTTGGCCTTCCAGCATGCTTTCGCGGAATTGCCACAACTGCAGTGATTGACTCTCGCTGCTGGCCAGCACGCCATCGAGGATAAGTTCGCGCTCCATGCCCTGCTCGAGGAGTTGCTCGAGCATGACGCCGAGATCCACCGGGCCGGTGGCGGCGACTTCCATCAGCACGTACCAGGGGTGTGCTTCGTCCATGGGGTCGCGTAGGCTCGGGGTGGCCTCCATGGCGAGCTCGATGCAGCGACGCGGTATCAGTTCGAAGGCCGTGAGCAGGTCGCTGCAGCCACGCCGGGCCAGGACATAGAGATCGATAACCGCCTCCACGGAGGGCAGCCCCAGCAGGGCGGTGCGGCTTTGTTCGGCCTTCGGGACCAGCTTGAGTACGGCGCCGGACACGATGCCCAGGGTGCCCTCGCTGCCGAGAAACAGCTGCTTGAGGTCGACGCCGCGGTTTCCTTGTGCAGGGCATGCAGGCCGTTCCAGACGCGACCATCCGGAAGCACCACCTCCAGGCCGAGTACCAGCTGGCGCATCATGCCGTGGCGCAGCACATTGAGCCCGCCGGCATTGGTGGCGATGTTGCCGCCGATCTGGCAACTACCCTGGGCGCCCAGGGAGACGGGGAAGTCGCAGTCATGCTCGGCGGCGGCCTGCTTGACGGTCTCGAGGATGCAGCCGGCGTCCACCGTCATGGTGAAGTTGACCGGGTCGATGTCGCGGATGCGGTTCAGGCGTTCCAGGCTGATCACCAGCTCACGACCGTCGCTGGCCGGCAGGGCACCGGCCACCAGGCCGCTGTGCCCGCCCTGGGGCGTCATGGCAACGCCATGTTCACGGCAGAGGGTCACGACTTCGGCGAGTTCGGCGGTGGAGGCCGGGCGTACCACGGCCAGCGGCATGCCCAGCCGGTCGCCGGCCCAGTCGCTGAGATAGCGGGCCTGATCCGCGGGGTCGCGCAGCACGGGCCGCTCACCTAGCCGCTGCTCGAGGATCGCCAGGAGGGAGGTGTCGTCGCTCATACAGTTCTACTCCTGCCAGGCGGCGCCATCGGGGAAACGGTGATCGGCCAGCGAGGCCTCGTGCATGGTGATGCTGTAGCCCGGCGCCTCGGGGACCTGGTAACGGCCGCGATGAATCGACACCGGGTCGACGAAGTGCTCATGCAGGTGGTCGACGTACTCGAGCACCCGGCCGTCGAGGCTGCCCGAGACGGCGATGTAATCGAACAGCGAGATGTGCTGGACGTATTCGCAGAGCCCGACCCCACCGGCATGGGGGCAGATCGGCACGCCGAACTTGGCGGCCATGAGGACCACCAGGATGACCTCGTTGAGCCCGCCGAGTCGTGCCGCATCGATCTGGCAGTAGTCGATGGCTTCGGCCTGGAGGAACTGCTTGAACATCACCTTGTTGTGGCAGTGCTCGCCGGTGGCCACGCCGATGGGCGCCACCCGATGGCGGATCTCGGCATGGCCGAGGATGTCATCGGGGCTGGTGGGTTCCTCGATCCACAGCGGGTCGAACTCGGCCAGGCGGCGCATCTTGGCGACGGTCTCGTCGACGTCCCAGACCTGATTGGCATCCATCATCAGGACATTGTTCCAGCCGATCTCCTCGCGCAGCAGGGCGGCGCGACGAATGTCCTCTTCCAGGTCGCCGCCGATCTTCTGCTTGAAGTGGGTCCAGCCCTCGGCCATGGCGTCGCGCGCCAGCTGGCGGACCTTGTCGTCGGTATAGCCGAGCCAGCCCGCCGAGGTGGTGTAGCCGGGAAAGCCGTCGTGGCGCATTTCGGCTTCGCGCTCGGCCTTGCCGGATTCCTGTCGGCGAAGCAGGGCGATGGCTTCTTCCGGCGTCAGCGCATCGGTGACGAAGCGGAAGTCGAGGCAGCGCACCAGCTCCTCGGGGCGCATGTCGGCCAGCAGCTTCCAGATCGGCTTGCCTTCGCGCTTGGCCCAGAGGTCCCAGACGGCGTTGACCAGGGCGGCGGTGGCGAGGTGAATCGCACCCTTGTCGGGGCCGATCCAGCGCAGCTGGCTGTCGCCGGTGATCTCGCGCCAGAAGGCACCCATGTTCGCGATGATGGTGTCCAGCGAGCGGCCCTCGAGGAGCGGGGTGAGCGAGCGCACCGCGGTGACGACGATCTCGTTGCCGCGACCGATGGTGAAGGTCAGGCCGTGGCCCTGGGGACCCTTGTCATCGTCGGTGTGCAGGATCACGTAGGTGGCGGAGTAGTCCGGGGCGGCGTTCATGGCGTCCGAGCCGTCCAGCGAACGGGACGTCGGGAAGCGGATGTCCTGGACCTCGACGCGGGTGATGGTGGTCATGGTGATCTCCTTTTGTATGCAGTATAGGGATGCCCTGGAGTCAGCCCCGGGAAAGATGCTGCATCAACTGGCGAATGCCGAAGGTCCAGGGTGGCAACTGGTCGCTGTAACCAACCTCGTTGACCAGGGCGCCGAGCGTTGGGGTCGCGATGGTCACGCGGTCGCCCGGGTGATGGGTGAACCCCTGGCCCGGGCCGTCACGATCCTGAATGGGCGAGAACATGGTGCCGAGGTAGAGCATGAAGCCGTCAGGATACTGGTGGTGGGCGCCAATGGTCTGGGCTACCAGGTCCAGCGGATCCCGGCTGATCTCGCGCATGTCGCTGCTGTCATCGAGCAGGAAGTCATCGTCGGCCCCTTCGATGCGCAGGGATACCTGACACTGGCGCAGGGTGTCGATGTCGAACCGCTCATCGAAGACGCGAATGAAGGGACCGATGGCGCTGGAGGCATTGTTGTCCTTGGCCTTGCCCAGCAGCAGGGCGCTGCGGCCTTCCACGTCGCGCAGGTTGACGTCATTGCCCAGGGTGGCCCCCCTGACTCGACCATGACTGTCGACCGCCAGCACGATCTCGGGCTCGGGATTGTTCCATTTCGACGAGGGGTGCAGCCCCACGTTGGCGCCCAGGCCCACCGACGAGAGGGGCTGCGCCTTGGTGAAGACCTCGGCACCCGGGCCGATGCCGACCTCCATGTACTGGGACCAGCCACACCGGGCCTGGAGTGCCTCCTTGAGTGCCATGGCCTCGTCGGAGCCGGGCACGATGCGCGACAGGTCCTTGCCGATCAGTGACTGGAGGTCTTCACGCAGCGCCACGGCGCGGGCCGGATCACCACCTGCCTGCTCCTCGATGACCCGCTCCATCAGGCTGACCGCGAAGGTCACCCCGCAGGCCTTGATGGCCTGGACGTCGCAGGGGGCCAGCAGGTAAGGGGCCCTGGGCGGCGTGATGAGGGAGTTGGCCAGGAGCATCTCGACCGAGCCCAGGCGGGGGGCATCGCCGGTGCGCACGATCTCGGCAAGATCATCCCGCTCCAGGAGATCGGCCATGGTCGGGCCGGCGGTGCTGATATCGATGACCTCCTCTCCCCGGATGGCGATCAGCGCCGGCCCCGGTTCGGGTGAGTCCAGCCAGGCGCGCCCCACCAGCAGGGCCTCGGGGTGATCGTCGGGAAGAAGGTCGGTCGGCGAGAGCGGAATCATGGTGCCTCCGTAGGCGGGAACGGCGGGCGGGCGGCTGGCCAGCCTTCGTCGATCGTGCTATTGGTGTATTGATGTATGACAGGTATGCCAAGGTCACTATAGCCAACAGATGACTTCGATGCGACAGCGATCAGGAGAGCGACATGTTCGATGAGTTGAAGGGTAGGCGAGTACTGGTAACAGGTGCCAGCCGTGGTATCGGTGCGGCCGTGGCGACCCGCCTCGGGCGGCTCGGGTGCCGAGTGGCGGTGCATTACCACTCCAGTGAAGCCGGGGCCGAGGCGGTATGCCGGGCGATTCGCGAGAACGGCGGGGAGGCCAGCCTCGTCAAGGGCGATGTCAGCCGGTCGGCCGAGGCCAGGCGTATCGTCGATGAGGCGGCCGACCGGCTGGGTGGCCTGGATCTGCTGATCAATAACGCCGGCGACATGCTGGGGCGCGTCAGCCTGGACGAGATGGATGATGAGCATTACGACCGGGTGATGGACCTCAATGCCCGTTCGGTAGTCATGGCCAGCCGTGCGGCACTACCCCACTTCCGGGATGCCGGACGCGGGAACATCATTCATACGGGCTCGATTGCCGCGCGCAACGGCGGAGGACCGGGCGCCGGGCTCTATGCCTCGGCCAAGGGCTTCGTCACCACCCTGACACGCAACATGGCCAAGGAACTCGCCGGGGACAACATCCGCGTCAATGCCGTGGCACCCGGCGTGATCGCCACCGACTTCCATGAGCGCCACTCCAACGACGCCCAGATGGAAGCGGCGCGTGCCACGATTCCCCAGGGCCGGCTCGGCAACGCCGAAGACTGCGTCGGTGCCTATCTCTTCCTGGCCACCGATGCCCTGAGCGGTTACGTCACCGGCCAGGTGATCGAGGTCAACGGCGGGCAGTTGATGCCATGAGTGAGTCCAGCCACGGTGTTTCCAACCAGTATGACATCGCGATCACCATGGGGGACCCGGCGGGCATCGGACCGGAGATCATCTGCCGGGCCCTGGCGGCCATGTCGCCCCAGGACCGGGCAACGACACTGCTGGTGGGCGACCCCACCATCTATCGACGCGCCGCCCGGATGCTGGGAAGCGACCTGGAATTCGTCGCTCTCGATGCGGCGGTAACGGCGCCCGGCAGCGTAGCGGTGGCGGTGGTCGAGGCGCCTGTTGATGTCACGATTCCCGACGGTGAGATCAGTGCCGGTGCCGGCGACATGGCCTTTCGCTGTGTCGAGGCGGCGGTGGATCTGGTCCAGTCGGGTCGTGCCGGGGTGATCGTCACCGCCCCCCTCAACAAGGCGGCACTGCATGAGGCCGGCCACTACTATGATGGCCATACCGGGATGCTGGCCTCACTGACCGGCGCGCCGTCGTCCTTCATGCTGCTGGCCTCGGAAAGGCTCTCGACCCTGCACGTCTCGACCCATGTGTCGCTGCGCGAGGCCATCGACAGGGTCACACCGGAGCGGATCATCGCCACCGTGGAGGCCGGGCACGAACACCTCGTCTCGCTGGGGATCGAGGCGCCACGCATCGCGGTCGCCGGGCTCAATCCCCACTGCGGCGAGGGCGGCATCTTCGGCGACGAGGACGCCCGCTGCATCGCGCCGGCCGTCGAGGCGCTGCAGGCGCGCGGTTTCGATGTCAGTGGTCCGATCTCCGCCGACACGGTCTTCTATCGTGCTTCCCGGGGGGAGTTCGACCTGGTGGTGGCGCAATATCATGACCAGGGTCACATCCCGGTCAAGCTGATCGCCTTCGACACCACGGTGAACGTCAGTCTCGGCCTGCCGATCCAGCGGACCTCGGTGGATCACGGTACTGCCTTCGACATCGCCTGGCAGGGCAGGGCCGATGCCACCAACCTGGGATCGGCGATCGCCTATGCGCATCGCCTGGTCAGGGACGATCGCCCGTGAATGCCTGCCGGGTGGCGATCGTCGCCGATGACCTGACCGGGGCGCTGGATGCCGCGGCGCCCTTCGCGGGGCGCGGTGCCGGCACTCGGGTCGTGGTGGCCCTGGAACACCTCGAGGCCTTGCTGGACACCTGGGGCTGTTCGCTGCCGGAGGTCATCGCGGTCAACACCCAGTCGCGTCACTTGGATGCCTCGCTCGCCGCCGAACGTGTCGCCCTGGCCACGGCCTTGCTGTCGCGGATTTCGCCGGAGGTGTGGTTTAAGAAAATAGATTCGACCCTGCGCGGCCAGGTCGTGGCCGAATGCCTGGCGATGCGCGAGGCATGCGGGAGGCGCCTGCTGCTGTCACCGGCCGTGCCGGCTCAGGGGCGTATCCTGCGTGATGCCGAGGTGCGCGTGGAGGGTATCCCCCTGGCATCGACGGCCTATGGTGAAGATGCGCGGTCGGCGCCCCCCTTGGGTCCTCTCGATGCGGTGTTCGCTCGACAGGGGTATCCCCTGAGCCGCTATCCGGCCCGATCGGATGAGGGGTTACCCGCAACGGACTGCGTCGCGGATGCGGAAAGCGACCACGACCTTGATCGCCTCCAGGAGGCCAGCCGGGCCGATGCGGCCGACTGGCTGATGGTCGGTGCCGCGGGCCTGGCAACGGCCATCGCCCGGCGCTTGTTCGGCCAGCCACGGCCTGGCCGTCGGATACCCAGGGATAGGTTGTCCCGTCTCTACGCCATGGGCTCGCGAAGCCCACGGGCGGCAGAGCAGGTGAAACGACTGTGTCGTGCCGAACCGGCGCTGACCATCGTCGAGGCACTGGAATCCTCGGGGGCAGCGTCTCCCGTTCGGCCCGACCTGGTGATCCCCGGTCGGTCACCTCATCAGGTGCAGGATGCCGAGGAGGTGGCGCAGGCCATGGCGATACGGGTCGAGGCAGCCGTCGGTCAGTGGCCACCGGGGCCCGGGCTGCTGTTTCTGACCGGCGGGGACATCGCCATGGCGGTGTTGTCGCGACTGGGTGTGACCTTCATCCAGGTGGATGCCGAGTGGTCACCGGGCGTGGCGACGGGCCATCTCGAGGGGGATCGCCGGCGATGGGTCATGACCAAGGCTGGTGGTTTTGGCCATCCGGACCTGTTGGTGGAACTCGAGGCCTGTCTCGGGTCGCCCTTCGCTAGCGAACAGGAACGGCAATGAGGAACGGCAATGAATAGGGCAGAGGAGCGCGCGATCGTTAGCCTCGGTGGATGATGCGCCCACGCATGGTTGCGTTGTCGGGCACGACGCGCTAGTTTTGAATCAGGTGGTATGATACGTATACAGGAAGACACTGGTTTTCGAGAGATTGACCCAGAGCGTCTGTCCTTGAAGGTGTCTACCTTGAGGCCCTCGAAGGTCTTGACCTTGAGGAATAGCAGCAAGAATCCATCCGACCACCTGCCAGAGCACAACCACAACAACGTCCAGAACGCTGTGAGGAGAAGTACAATGAGCGACAAGAAGAGCCAACGCCAAGCGACATTCGTGCGCGCCATGACGGCCGCCATGCTGGCGACCGGGGTCAGTATCGCCGGCATTGCCCAGGCACAGGAGACCCTCAATTTCGCCCACGTCTATGAGACCTCAGAGCCCTATCATGAGTGGGCACTGTGGGCGGCCGAGGAGATCGCGGAGCGTACCGACGGGCGCTATAACATCGAGGTCCATCCCGCCTCGTCGCTGGGCAAGGAGGCCGATATCAACGAGGGCCTGCAACTGGGTACCGTGGACCTCATCTATACCGGTAATCAGTTCGCCGGGCGCTTCTACGGCCCCATTGGCATCGCCGGGGCCCCCTACATGTTCCGCGATTTCGATCATTGGCGTGCCTATGCCGACAGCGACCTCTTCGATGAGATCGCCCAGGGCTATCAGGACGCGACCGGCAACGTGCCGCTGGCGATGAACTACTACGGCCGCCGTCACGTGACCTCCAACAAGCCGATCAACGTGCCGGCGGACATGCAGGATCTCAAGATCCGCACCCCCAATGCGCCGATGTACATGATGTTCCCCGAGGCCGTAGGCGCCAACCCGACGCCCATCGCCTTCGCCGAGGTGTACCTGGCGCTGCAGCAGGGCGTGGTGGATGCCCAGGAGAACCCGCTGCCGACCATCAAGGCCAAGGCATTCTACGAGGTGCAGGACTACATCAACCTGACCGGACACATCACCGATTCACTGATCACCATTGCCAGCGGATCGCTTTGGGATAGCCTGTCCGAAGAGGATCGCGAGATCTTCCGCGAGGTCTACATGGAAGCCGGTGAGAAGATCACCGAAGACATTCTCCAGTCCGAGGAAGACCTCGTTGCCTGGTTCGAGGAGCAGGGAGTGACCGTCAATGAAGTCGACATCACGCCTTTCCGCGAAGCGACCGTACCGTACCACACCAGTGAAGACGCTACCTGGGATCAGGAAACCTACGATCGTCTTCAGGCGATCGGTCAGTAATATTCTTCTCGTTGCCGACGCGCCACCCCTTCAATGGGGTGGCGTTTTCTGCGGAGCTAGCTCATGACGACCGAAAAATGGCCTGACGAGGAGTCCGGTTTTCAGATCGAGGAAGACGATACCTTCGAGTGGCGGGACTACGGTGTCGAGGATTACGCCACCCTTGCGGTGTTCTGGGTGCTGGCGCTGGACGTCTTCGTCCAATTCTTCAGCCGCTACGTAATGGGCAATTCCATTGCCTGGACAGAGGAAATGGCGCGCTACCTCTTGGTGATGGTGGGCTTCATGGGCGGCGCCATGACGGTGCGAAAGGGGTCCCAGATCGCCGTCGAGTTCTTCTATCGCTACATGTCGTTCTGGATGGCCCGAACGGCTTCGACACTGGTGGACCTGGCCAACATTGCCTTCTTTGCCGCCATGGTCTGGCTCACCTTCACTCTGTCCGGCCTGACCACGGCGCTGATGACATCCGTGGATATCCCCAAGAGCTATCTCTACTACATCGTGATGCTGGGGTTCGTGCTGATGCTGGTGCGCGGCGTTCAGCTAGCCATCCGCCACTGGCACAGCGGTACCAGTGAGCTGCTGGGTTCAAAGTGATAACGTCGACCGAGAGAGCCTTTCCATGTCCAATATCCTGACCCTGAGAGGGCGCGGTCCCCTGGTGCCACCGGTGCTCGCGGCGCTTGCCATCCTTGGCTGCATCGCCTTGGCGGTCACCGAGCAGTACCTGTTTTTTCTCTTCAGCATGCTTTTCACCCTGCTGGTGCTTGGTGTGCCCATTGCCGTCAGCCTGGGGGGATCCAGTCTGCTCTATGTGGCGTTGTCCGGGAGCGTGCCCGAGGTGGTGGTCGCTCAGCGCATGATCAGCGGCATCGATAGTTTTCCATTGTTGGCGATTCCGTTCTTCATTCTCGCCGGCAACCTGATGAATAACGGTGGTATAACTACGCGTATTTTCGACTTTGCCAAGGCGCTGATGGGCTGGATGCGTGGCGGCCTCGGTCACGTCAACGTCGGTGCCAGCATCGTCTTCTCTGGCATGTCGGGTGCCGCCGTGGCCGATGCCGGAGGCCTGGGCACCATCGAGATCAAGGCCATGCGCGAAGCCGGCTACGATCAGGAGTTTGCGGTAGGCATCACTGCGGCGTCCTCGACCATTGGTCCCATCATTCCGCCGAGTCTCCCCATGGTGATCTATGGTGTCATGGCTTCGGTATCGGTGGGCCAGTTGTTCGTGGCCGGCTTGGTCCCTGGACTGCTGATGGGCCTCGTGCTGATGCTGATGATATTCTTCCTGGCAAGGCGTCGTGGCTATCAGCGTGACGCCGCTTTCTCGTGGTCGATGCTGTGGCAGACCTTCAAACGCGCCATCCTGTCGCTGTTTACCCCGATAATCATCGTCGGCGGCATCATGACCGGTGCCTTTACTCCCACCGAAGCTGCCATCGCTGCCGTGGTCTATGCACTCTTTCTGGGCGGCGTGGTGTATCGCATCCTGACCTGGCGGCGGCTGATGAAGGTCAGCATGGAAACCATCGAGACCACGGCTGTTATCCTGCTGATCGTCGCAGGGGCTTCGATCTTCGCCTGGATCCTGACCAGCAATCAGGTCGCTCAGCAAGTGGTCAACCTGCTCGGACCCCTCGCCGATAACCCTGTGGCCACGCTGATCATCATCAACATCGTGCTGCTTATCGTCGGCTGTTTCATGGAGACCATTGCCGCCATTACTATTCTGGTGCCGGTACTGCTGCCGCTGGCGGTGGCATCCGGGGTCGACCCAGTCCACTTCGGGGTGATCATGGTACTCAACCTGATGATCGGCCTGCTGACGCCGCCGGTGGGGATGGTGCTCTACGTGCTCTCGCGGGTGTCGAACATCTCCTTTGAAAAGTGCATGCGCGGCACTCTGCCGTTCCTGATTCCGCTGGTGATTTCGCTGCTGCTGGTGACCTTCATTCCGGCGATCTCGCTGTGGCTGCCGACCCTGGTCTATCGATGAGCCATGGCGCCATGAGAGGAAAAAGGAAAATCGATCGATGAAAGAGCCAATGCAGGAGTTCCGGGTTCCTGTCCATGATCTGGAACATTTCATTAAGCAGGCACTGGTTCGCGCCAGTGCCGATGAGGCCTCGGCCGAGGCGGTGACTCGGGCCCTGGTCACGGCCTCGCGGATGGGGACCGACAGCCACGGTCTGCGGCTGCTTCCTCATTACCTCAAGGCGCTGCAGGGGGGACGGATCAGTGGACATCCCGAGATGCGCTTCAGTCGCCGACTGCCGGCGACCGGCTGTCTGGATGCCGACAATGGCTTCGGTCACCTGGCCGCGTACACCGCGATGTCACATGCCGGCGACATGGCCGAGGAAGTCGGGCTCGGGGCGGTGGCCGTGGGGCATTCGTCGCATTTCGGTGCGGCAGGCTGTTATTCCCTGGCGGCCGCCGAGCGAGGCCTGATCGGCATGGCGTTCTGCAATTCCGATCCCTTCGTACTCCTGCACGAGGGCAAGACGCCCTTTCACGGGACCAATCCCATCGCCTTCGCCGCCCCGGTAGCGGGAGAATCGCCCTACCTGCTGGACATGGCGACCAGCTCGGTGCTATGGAACCGTGTCCAGCAGTATGGCGCCATCGGCCGGGAGCTGCCGGATCAGGTCGCCGCCGATGCCCGGGGAGAGGTGACCCGACAGCCCGATGAGGTGGCGGCACTCCTGCCCCTCGGCGGCAGCGACTTCGGCTTCAAGGGGGCGGGGCTCGGTGGCATGGTCGAGGTGCTCAGTTCGACGCTTACCGGGATGCTCAACGGCTTTCGCCTCCTGCCCATGGGTGGGCCGGACATGTCGACCCCGCGGGGTATCGGGCATTTCGTCCTGGCGATGAACCCCGCCGCCTTCACCGAGGCGTCGACCTTCCAGGCCTGCCTGAGCGACTATCTGGCGGATCTGCGTTCCCGCCCGGCAATGGCAGGCACCGAGGTACTGGCGCCCGGGGATCGTGAATGGCGGTGTCGGGCACAGCGCGATGCCGAGGGCATCCCCCTGGACAGTGCCAACCAGGCGGCCTATGCCGCCATGGCGAGCGAGCTCGGGCTCGAACCGCTCAAGCCCATGGCTTGAGCACCGCAGGGCCAGAATGCCGCCCGACTCGTGTTCTAGATAACCCAAAGAGGGGGCGTGTATGAGCAGATACCGTGTGGAGCGCAAGACGCTTTCCGAACAGGTCGCCGAACAACTCGAAGCGGAGATTCTCGAGGGTCGGCTCAGCGAAAACGATCAACTCCCCTCAGAGCGGGAGCTGATGGAGCAGTTCGGTGTCGGGCGCCCGGCGGTCCGCGAGGCCCTCTTCTATCTGCAGCGACTGGGGCTGATCGCCATCAACAGCGGCACCCGGGCGCGGGTCATCCGGCCCACCGCCGAGGCGGTGATGGCAAGGCTCTCCGGCGTGACACGCCAACTGCTCTCCAAACCCGATGGCCAGCAGTATTTCCAGGAAGCCAGGGCCATGTTCGAGATCTCGCTGGCGCGCTATGCGGCCCGCCATGCGACCGAGGCCGATCTCCTTCGCCTGCGCGAGGCCCTGCAGGAAAACCGCGACGCCATCGGTGACGAGGCGCGCTTCAAGCGATCCGACAACGACTTCCACGGCGTCCTGGCCAGCATCGGATGCAACCCCATCTTCGATGCCATCCATGTAGCCCTCTCAGAATGGCTCGATGACAGGCGGGCGCAGGTGCTGCAGCAGAAGGACGAGGACAAGGCGGCCTTGGCTGCACACATCGAGCTCGTCGAGGCCATCGAGTCGCGCGATCCCGACGCCTCGGAAGCCGCCATGCGTCGCCATCTGGATCGCCACTATGGCACCTACATGCAACTCAAGAAGCGGCTTTCCTCCGACTGACGCCTTTCCTTCAGCGCACCTTCCCGTCTGATACGCTCCCCTCGGCCTGGCCGACGACTCCCGTCGAATGCAGCACGGAATCCAGCAGCGGTGTGGCATGCCCCAGGGCCCTTGCCATCTCATGCACCGGCGCAAGGCGTCTGCGTAGCTTCTCCCGGTGATGCTGGGCAATATCCTCGAGGCGATGGTCCAGAAACGGATTGCTGAAACGCTCCAGGGTCGTCTCGATATAGTCCTCCAGATGCAAGCCGGGGAGTTGGCGGTCGAGCACCGGCAAGACCTCATCGCGCAGCATCGACTCCAGCGGCTCCCGCAGGGAGGGTTCCTGCATGGCCTCGCGCACGTAGCTCAGGCGTGATGACAGCCCCTGGTCATGCCAGCGCTGCACCAGCCAGCTATGGGAGAGGTTCAGGACATGCAGCTTGCGTTTCTCATAGGGGGCCAGGTCGCTCACGACCTGCACATCGGGATGATGGCAGGGCAACTCGAGCCCCGGCGTTTCTCGTATGGCCCAGAGGCCATAGGGTTCGGCGACGGCCCCCACCGGCTCGATGGTACTCGACACGATGCGATCGACCAGGGTGTCGATCCACAGGCACTCCTGGTCCAGCCAGGAGAGAAAGCCCGGATCGCCATAATGGGTATCGGCCAGGTCGCGGACGATCTCCCGGAGGCGCTGGCCGTTGGCCTGGATCAGTTCACAGGGCATCAGCGTGACCCCGCGACCGTTGCGCTCATAGCGGGCATGAAGAAGCTTCGTCAGGCGGGCGGGAAAGCTGGCGGGAAGGGCATGTTGCGGGTCGTCGTCGCCGGGGATGGCGTAACCGTCCTCCCCGGTGTTGGAGACCACATGGGTGATCTCCTCGACGAAGCGACGTTCGATCTCTTCCCAGTCGCTGTCGGCGATCAGGCAGGCGGCGAGGCTGTCGACCCTTTCTTCGGCATCGAAGGTCCGGCCGTCGCGCCTGTCGCGAAAGTGAATCGGGTACTGCAGCCGCTCGGCCAGGTCTCGGGCCTTGCGTCGTCCCTCCGGGCGCGAGGAGCCCTGGACGATCACGACCCGCTTGTCGCTTCGCCCTGCCGCCAGTGACTCACTGACGAAGTAATCGACATGGGCCAGCAGGAAGCGGCTGGTGCCGAACTGCAGGATCTCGGCGTGTTGTTCAGGTGGTGGTGCGATCATGGACAGGCATCCTAGAGGGAAACGCCGCGCTTCCAGGGGATGAAGTCGTACTGGGCGAGTGCCACGGCCTTCGGACGGTAGCGCCCCGAGGCCGCGTCGATGCAGAGCCTGAGCAGTCGCTCGGCGAGGTCGTCGATACTGGCCTCTCCGCGAATCACGGGTCCGGCATCGAAGTCGATGACATCCGCCATGCGGTTGGCCATTTCGCTATTGCTCGAAATCTTCAGCACCGGGGTGATCGGATTGCCGGTCGGGGTGCCCAGACCGGTGGTGAACATGATGAGGTTGGCGCCGGAACCGGCCAGGCCGGTGGTCGACTCCACGTCATTGCCGGGCGTACAGAGCAGGCTCAGCCCCTTTTTCACCTGAGGCTCGGTATAGTCGAGGACATCGACCACTGGGCTGTCGCCACCCTTTCTGGCGGCTCCGGCGGACTTCATGGCATCGGTGATCAGGCCGTCGCGGATGTTGCCCGGCGAGGGATTCATGGAGAAATCGGCCCCGACCCTGGCGGCATGGTCCTGGTAGGCGGCCATCAGGTCGCGGAACCGCTCGGCCACCCGATCATCGCGGCACCGGGCCAGAAGCTCGTGTTCCACACCACAGAGCTCGGGGAACTCGCTGAGGATGCCGCTGCCGCCCAGGGCCACCAGCCGATCGATGACGGCGCCCACCACGGGGTTCGCCGAGAGGCCGGAGAAGCCGTCCGAGCCGCCGCATTCCACGCCGATGGTGAGTTCCGAGAGCGGTGCCGGTGCACGCTCGACCCGGTTGGCCTCGGCCAGGCCATCGAAGATGGTGGTCAGTGCCTGGTGGATCAGATCCTTCTCGCTAAGGCTGGCCTGCTGTTCCAGGTAGTGCACCGGACGCAAGCCATCGGGGTCGCGCCTTTCGACCGCACCCTTGAGCATCTGGATCTGGGCCTTCTGGCAGCCCAGGCTGAGCACCGTGGCACCCGCCACATTGGGATGGCAGACATAGCCGGCGAGCAACTGACACAGGGCGTTGGCATCGTCGTCGGTGCCGCCGCAGCCGAGCGTATGGGTGAGAAAGCGGACCCCGTCGACATTGGGGAAGAGACGCTCCGGGGCGGGCTCGGGGGCCTTGTCCAGGGCCGCGGCGCCCTTCAGCAGTTTACGCGCCATTCGCTTGTAATCGCGGAAGGGGTCGTCTCCCAGGGCATCGGCAACGCACTGGCGAAGCACCTCAATATTGCGGTTCTCGCAGAAGACCAAGGGGACCACCAGCCATACGTTAGCCGTGCCCACACGGCCATCGGGACGGTGGTACCCCTCGAAGGTGACACCCTCGAAGGCGCTGACCTCCGGTGCCTGCCAATGCCCGCGACGCGCCTGGGGCACGGCGGTATCGGTGTTGTGCTCGATGTTCTCGGTGGTGACGGCGCCGCCCTCGGCGATGGGGGTTGTCACCCGGCCGACGGTAACGCCATACATGATCACGCTGTCGCCCACGTCGAGCGATGTCAGGGCGAACTTGTGCTTGTGGCGGATCGGCTCGGCAAGTCGGATGCAGCGACCACCGTCTTCGATCTCGCTGTCGGCGGGCAGGTCCTTGAGTGCCACGCGAACATTGTCGGCGGCATGCACGCGCAGGCTGGCCAGCTGGCCGACGTCGCGGGTAATGGTCTGGCTCATGGCAGTTTCCTCTGCTGGGCGACGCCGGGGTCGAGGTCGACCATGGCCTTGATCACGCCATGGGAAGGATCGCACCAGCGGGGCATGATCTCGGGAACGGCATCCAGGTCGGCACGGTGGGTAATCATCGACGTCGCCTGAAGCCTTCCATCAGTCCCGGGCGAGTACAGACGACGCTACGCATGGCAGGGTCTCCTTTAGCTGGAGGTCTGTTCGGCGTCATCCGCGACGACACGCTGGTGCTGCTCGCCCAGCCCCTCGATGCCCAGCCGCATACGTTGGCCGGGGCGAAGATAGACCGATGGCTTCTGGCCCATGCCGACGCCGGGTGGGGTGCCGGTCGAGATCACATCGCCCGGCTGAAGGCTCATGAAGCGGCTCAGATAACTGATCAGGAACGGAATCTGGTAAACCATGGTGCGGGTGTTGCCGTCCTGGTAGCGCTTGCCATCGACTTCCAGCCAGATGGGCAGGTCGTGTGGATCGGCGATCTCGTCGGGCGTGACAAGCCAGGGCCCCAGAGGGCCGAAGGTATCGCAGCCCTTGCCCTTGTCCCAGGTGCCGCTGCGCTCGAGCTGGAACTCCCTTTCGGAGACGTCGTTGATGACGCAGTAGCCGGCCACATGGTCCATGGCATCGGCTTCCTCGATATAGCGGCCGCCCTTGCCGATGACCACGCCGAGTTCGACTTCCCAGTCCGTCTTCTGTGAGCCCCGCGGAATCCTGACATCGTCGTTCGGGCCACAGATGGCGCTGGTCCACTTGTTGAAGACCACGGGCTCCGGGGGGACCTGAGAACCGGTTTCGGCGGCATGGTCGGAATAGTTGAGACCGATGCAGATGAACTTGCCGACCCGGCCGACACAGGGACCGAGGCGGGTGTCGGCGGGCATTTCGGGAAGTCGGTCGGTATCCAGGTCTGCCAGGGTCGCCAGCCGTTCCCTGTCCAGATGGGGGCCGTCCAGGTCGGGCAGGTGGGCCGAGAGGTCGCGAATCACCCCTTCAGGGTCCATCAAGCCGGGTTTCTCATGGCCGCTCGGGCCGAAGCGCAGAAATTTCATGGCGGTTTTCCTTTTGGTTCAGCGGGACGGTGCGGCAACTGTGGTCAGGCCAGCCAGCCGCCGTCGATGATCTGGGCGGTGCCGGTGGTATAGCCGGATTCGTCGGCGGCCAGGTAGGTGGCCAGGGCCGCAATCTCCTCCGGTGTGCCAAGCCTCCCCAGCGGCTGGCGGGCGATGAAGTCGGCATAGACGTCGGCCTCGTCGCGACCCTGGCGGCTCGCCTGTTCGCGGATCCGCGCTCGCAGCGATGGGGACTCCACGGTGCCTGGGCAGATGGCGTTGCAGCGGATGCCCCGGTCGATGAAGTCGGCGGCCACCGATTTCGTCAGGCCGATCACCGCGGCCTTGGTGGTGCCATAGGCGAAGCGGTTGGGCACGCCCTTGAGGCTCGACGCCACCGACGCCATGTTGATGATGCTGCCGCCGCCATTGTCCAGCATGGCAGGCAGCAAGGCGCGGATCAGGCGATACATGGCGATGACGTTGAGCGAGAGGGAGAATTCCAGATCGCCCTCCTCGCATTCCAGCAGGGACCCGCTGGCGACATGGCCGGCACAGTTGAAGAGGATGTCGAGTGGCGCAATCTCGTGGGGCAGGGCGGCAATGGCATCGGCATCGAGCACATCGAGTCGCTTGGTCTCGATGCCGCTTACGCCCGCCAGTTCACCCAGCTTGTCGGTATCGACATCGGTGGCGATGACCCGTGCGCCCTCCTCGGCGAAACGCAGGGCGGTCGCTCGGCCGATGCCCTGGCCTGCGCCGGTGATGAGTGCCGTCTTGTTGTGAAGTCGCATGGCGGTTCCGTGGCTTGTGGTTATTGAAGGTGATGTGACTGACAGAGCGCCGGATTCTCCGGAACGAGGCAGAGCAGTATCATATGCCCGGTTACATGGTATGACAGGATACTAGCTTTCAAACCTTCTGGAGTATGGCCCAGATTCTCGGGGCCATCAAACGTCATATTGCGTGTATGTACACCATACTTCAGGATATGGCGAAATCCTGTCCCGGTGTCACTCCCGTGAATGCAAAGCCCCTGAAAACTCTCCGCCGTCCCAGTGTTGCTGAATTCCTCGCCGAGGCCATCTTCTCCGGCGTCTATCGGCCGGGGGATTTCGTACCTCGGGAAATCGATCTTTGCGAACAGTTCGCGATCAACCGCTCGGCGGTACGCAGCGATCTGCGCCGCCTCGTGGATGTCGGGATCATCGAGCGCATCTCGGGTCATGGCTCCAAGGTCAGGGAGTACGAAGAGTGGAACATCCTGGATCCCTTGGTGACCGACTGGATAACCCGCTACGCCTCGCCAAATCCCAGGATCCAGCGGGAGATCCTCGCCTTTCGCCTGGATGTCGAGCCCTATGTCGCCATGACGGCTGCCCGCCACGCCAAGGCGCGAGATCTCGTGGCCATCGAGGAAGCCTTCGAGGGAATGGGCAAGAATCTCTACGATGCGACCTGCGCCGAGGAGCGTCGACTGCACAGCGACTACGATGTTGCCTTCCATGTCGCCATCTTCAAGGCGACTCACAACATCGTCTGGTCGCAGCTTTCGCACATCCTGCGGCCCTCCATCTATCTGCTGGTATCGGAGTCCAACATCAGTACCACGGATCCCGAGGAGAGCCTCGAGCGTCATCGACAAGTGATGGAACATATCCGGGCCCGCAACCCCCGCCAGGCCTTTCTGGCCGCCCAGGCCGTGCTCGCGGGGACGGCCCAGGCATTGGGCATCAAGACCGGCGACAGCCTGCTGGGGAAGGAGTTGGAGCTGCTTTAAGCGGATACGTAACCCACATACAACACCGCCGAGACCTTCGTCTCGAAAGGCCTCGGCGGTGATTTGCGCTAGCGTTGTTGCTCTTTCCTGTCTGCCTTTCCTGTCGTTAGCCTTCGCGCTTGCCATCCATCAGCCGGCTCACGCCCAGCGGGTTGCCGTCCTTGAGCGCCTCGGGCAGCAGGGATTCCGGCAGCGCCTGGTAGCACACCGGCCGCAGGAAGCGATGGATGGCCGCGCTGCCCACCGAGGTGGTGCGGCTGTCCGAGGTCGCCGGGTAGGGGCCGCCATGGACCATGGAATGGCAGACCTCGACCCCGGTGGGCCAGCCGTTGGCGAGGATCCGTCCCGCCTTGCGTTCGAGGATCGGCAGCAGTGCCTTGGCCGCGTCCCGGTCACCGTCGTCGAGTTGCAGGGTCGCAGTGAGCTGGCCTTCGAGTCGCCCGGCGATGCGACGCATGTCGTCGGGGCTTTCGCCTTCGACGACCAGCGAGCAGGCACCGAAGACTTCTTCGCGTTGTAGCGCCTCGTCGGCGAGGAAGTCGTCCGCCGAGACGGCGAAGAGCGCGGCCTGGCAGTCGTGGGGGCCGGAGCCCTGTTGCCCGCGCGCCACGTCGCGAACCTTGGCATGACCGGCGAGCCTGGCGACCCCTTCCTGATAG
>JAGXGN010000102.1 GCA_024636705.1 Halomonas sp. | reverse complement strand
GTCCGGGTCGTACCCTGGTGGTCAACTCCCTGATCGACGGTGAGCATGTCGAGGCCGATCTGGGCGTCAGCGTGAGCGACACCATTACCAGTGACGCCCTGTCCCCGACTCAGTTGTCAGGTGGTACTGCACAGCTGTTTTCTGGCGGCCTGGGCTTTGATGCTAACGGCGACCCTGTTGTTGGCCGCTACGACAGCGACTTCGCTCAGGATAGTGGTCTTGATGTGGCCGGCATCGACTCGTTTAACATCAACAACAACACCGTCGAAGGCGGCCTGGGCGATGACGTGATCGTGCTCTCCTCCAACGGCATTGGCAATGGTGTTGGTGGCAGTACGGTCCAGGGCAACAGTGTCGAGACCATCGAGATCAACGGTGCCTTTGGTGACGATACTGTCATCAACTTCACCGCGGCTTCTGCCCTCTCGGATGGACAGACGGCTCTTGCCGAACCAGCTGTGACCGTCAAGGGCTATGATATCTTCGATGTTTCCGGGGTGCTGGAGGGAACCACCGAAGGTTTCTACACCGATATCACTTCCGCCGACGATAATACAGATCGGGACGTGGTAATCGTAAGCGACGCCTATGCCAATGCGGCGGCGGTTGCCACGGCTTATGCTGCAGGTTCTGCCGATGCGGATAATGACCTGGTGATCAACGTCGATTCCGCCACCAACATTGGTACCTTCTACCTGATCGAGAACACGGCCGGTTCGACCAGCGAGACGGTCACCCAACTGGGCTCCGTGGATCTGGGCACCTATGATGCGGCCGACAAGTCGCCGATCGGCAATTGGGATGCGATGAACATCGAGAACTTCCAAGCCTTGGGTGTCAGCGAGCTGACCGACACCTTCGCTATTGCCTGAACCCACTTTGGGTGAGTGAAACAAGGGGCCGCCATTGGGCGGCCCCTTCTTTTTTGGGTATCGGGCGACGGCGTGTCGCCCTGTTATCACTGCGCCTTGCGCAGGTGGAACCGGAGGGTTCATGACTCAATGGATAGCGTTATCGCCGCAGCAGCACCGCCATCATGGTTTTCTGGCCGCCGATGGTGATTACCCCCTGGCCATGGGTTGGCCCCATGTCGGCATCCTGGTGGCCGAGCTTGGGCAGCTGTTGCCCCACTATGTGCTGGGGTTTGTAAGGGATGGCGGCGTCTGCCGCCCGGTGGCACTGCTCACCCTGGATGGCCAGCGTAACCTTTACTTGAACAGCGACGGGCGCTGGATAAGTAGCTACGTGCCTGCCTGGGTGCGCGCCCTGCCGTTTCGTGTGGCCGAGGCAGCGCACGGCAAGCAGGCTTTGTGTGTGGCCAGTGAGGCGCTGACCGAGGCGGGGGGGACTCCGCTGTTTGATTCGAAGGACCAGCTCACGCTGGCTGTCAAGCGTCGGCTGGCTTTCCTTCAGCGCTGCCAACACCTTGACAGCGTGACCCGTGACGCGGCCCATGCCTTGGATGAGGCCGGGCTGATCGAGCCTTGGCCCTTGCAGGTGAAGCAGACGGCCGACGATCCCGGCCATGTGATGGAGGGACTCTACCGCATTCGCCGCGATGGCTTGCGCCAGCTCAGTGCCGAGGCACTGGAGACGCTTTGCGGCGACCCGCTAGAATTGGCGTTCGCGCAACAGTTTTCTACCTATCGGATCAGTCAGCTGGGCGAGCGCGCCAAGCTGATAGCCAGTGCCGAGCAAACGACGGGGGCGGTGGGCGACAACCTGGATACTGTCTTCGACGGCAGCGACGATGACGACCTCATATTCGATTTCGACACCTGATGCGCTCAGCCGGTGGCCGCCACTGGCCCTTGTGTCCAAGTAAGGGCGTTTCATGAAACCCTGGAACAGCGCCTCCACAGACCCAGCGGGCTGTCGAGGGTGGGGCACTCATTCTTTTGGCTCTTGCAGGAACTAGCGCCATGACGAAGCGAAAGAAACGTCCAGGCACCACGCCGAGAGAGCGTCAGTTGGCGCCCGCCTGGGCGACCGGCCTGCGAGCGCGGGACTCAAGCTCCAGGCGTGAGGAGGCTGCCGTGAACAAGGCCCTCACCCTTGAGTTGGAACCGGATACTTCTCGGCCCTCTGCGAATTTTGACGACCCTATACTGCGCCAACACGCCTGGCGGATCGATCATGTGGGTATCAGCGCTTTTCTGGTAGCGCTGGCAGCCTGGCAGCGTGGGCTTCACGTCATCTTTCATTATGAGCTTGCATCCAAAACAGAGCGCTTTGCCAACCTTGATGTGCAAGGGTTTCGCGGCGAGTTGTTCAGTGTCAGCGACGGTCGCAGGATTCACTATTTCCGGCGTACCCTGGGGGATTTGACGACGAAAGAAAACAGCGCGCTGACAGAAAACAAGCAAGCTACCAAGGAGCGGCTTCGTCAGCACGGTATCGATGTGCCGGATGGCATTGTTGTCAGTCGTGATGACACCGCTACCCTCGACGGCTTCCTGGCCAGGCATCCGGGGAAGCAGTTTCTTATCAAACCGCTCGACGGCACGCAGGGTAAGGGCGTGATTAGCCGTATCGCTGCCGATCAGGTACTTGGCCACCTTGAGGCCAGCCAGGGAGAGACGTTGCTGTTGGAGGAAATGGTGAAAGGGCACGAGTATCGTGTCTATGTCACCGGGGAACGGTACATAAGCGCCTATAAAAAGCGCCCTGCGAGCGTGGAAGGGGATGGCCGAAGTACCATCCGGCAACTCGCACAGGAGAAAACACGGCTGCGTCAACGTGGCCATCCGTTAAACGCTGTCGCCGTGCCGTTGGGGGAAACGGAAGCTAGTTTCCTGGAACAGCAAGGATGGACATTCGATACGGTGCCTGGGGCGGGCGAGCGTATTTACCTCAATGATTTTCCATTACCTTACGACGGTGCCGATCAAGTCGAATCCACGGAAAGCTTGCCTGCCTATGTCCGTGAAGCCAGCATCCGCGCCGCGCAAGCATTAGGTTTGCCCAACACCGGGCTAGACGTCATTGTGATTCCCGAAACTCAGCGCTATGTGATCCTTGAAGCCAATCAGTGCCCGATATTGGTTTTCAATGTATTTCCAACCTTGCCAACCCAGGCAGGCAACCGCGTCGCCGAGTCGATCATCGACCACTATTTCCCCGGTTCCGTCGATAATACCCGCCACACTCGAGCGAGCTTCGATTTCGCGCAGATTTGTCAGGCCTTGCGCTCTGGCACGCTAGGCGAGATTGCCCTGCCGGTGTTGGGTTCCGACTGGGTGCATCGCCGCTTCAGCATTCCTGCCACCCAGCTTGACGAGCGCGCCGAGCCCACTATTCGAGGTGCCATGTTCACTATCGGCATCCATGCCCAACTGATCAAGAGCAATGTCGGTGACCTGATAGTGGATATCGTCGCTCCAGAGGATCGTTTAGAACGCTTTACGGCGGCATTGAGAGAAAGCCGGTGAAGCGGACATGCGTAGACATGCTGGTAATCGGGGAGGCTGACACTGCATGAATCGCCGTCGCGGCCCTCCGGCCAAGAATCCTGGCGCATCGACGGGTTCGCCTTGTTCGACCTCGTTGCAGCCGCCGTCACCCGGGCCTCAGCAAACCTGCCGAGTGGATGATCCCTTCGTCATGCGGCCCTTCTGGTCCTTCATGGATGAAAGCCTGGATGCCTATCTGGTTGGCCTGGCGGCCTTTCAGCGTGGGCTGGCAGTTCGCTTTCATTATGAGGTGGCAAGTGTTTGCGAGCGCTTCGCCCGATTACCGTATCAGGGTGCCAGGGGGGAGCTGCTTAGCGTCAGTGATGGTCGGCGTACCCACTTCTTTCGGCGTGCTCAGGGAGATCGCACGTCACGCGAGGCCAGCAGCATCATGGAAGACAAACCCTCTACCAAGGCGGTGCTGGCCAAGCATGGGATCGAGGTGCCACCGGGGGTGGTAGTGGACCAGCATCATCTGCCTAGGGCACGTGTCTTTTGCCGGCGTCATCCCGGCGAGCGGTTCCTGATCAAGCCCTTGGCAGGCACCCTGGGTCGAGACGTCCATCGTGATCTGACAGCCGATGAGGTTCTGCAACGGCTGGGGTCGCAGCACGACCCCGTGCTTCTGGAGGTCTTCGTTCGCGGTCAGGAGTACCGCGTGCATGTCGTCAATGGGCGTTACATCGGTGCGGTGGCGCGCTTGCCGGCGCAGGTGCAGGGTGACGGCGTCAATACGGTGCGTGCTCTCGTCGAGGCCTGTAATCAACGCCGAAGGCACCATCCCCTGTATCATAATATGTTGATTAAACTTGATGATTCAGTGGTAGCTGAGCTAGCGGCTCAGGGGATGAATCTGGAGAGCATCCCGCCAGGCGGCCAGTGGGTGCGTCTCGGGCGCGTTCCCAAGAACAGTGCCGGTGGCAGCTCGCCGGTACGCAGCCATGAAGTCAGTGAACAGGCCAGACGGGTAGCGGTTCGCGTCCAGCAGGTATTGAAGGTACCCAACACGGGTATCGATCTGCTGGTGTGTGATGAAGGCACCCCTCGCGAGCGCGTGGTGGTGCTTGAGGCCAATCAGTGTCCTTTCCAGACCGCGCTGGTGGCCCCGCTGGAACCGGCTGACGGGATGGGCAATCACGCCGCAGAAGCCCTCATCGATACCTATTTCCCGGCATCGCGGCAGGCGCCTCGCTGGCCGGCCGCCAGCTTCGACTTCGTCGCCCTGCGACGCATGCTGCCGAATGCCGTGGCATCTTCCCTGGGCTTGCCGGTCATCCAGCGCGACTGGCAGCATCAACGCCTGGCGATTCACCCGGAAGCGCAGCAGCAGGCAGAGATGGTCGCGCGTGTCGAGGCCATGCGTGGCCACGGCGCCATCGTTCAGGTCATGTCGCTGGCCGATGGCGAGTTGCTGATCGACGCCCTCGGCACAGCGCCGGTGCTCGGCGCTGCCTGGGCGCTGTGGCCCGCCTCAAGCGGTAAGCGCGTTGACCCATGACGACGCATCGGCCATCACTGACCTACCGGTGGGCGTCAGGCGGCCATGGGCCTGAACGACGGCGTGCCCGGCACGAAAGTGAGACAGATCGCTTGCCAGGGCGCTGCGCGCCTCCTCGGCTTGTGCCGCGGGCGTGTTCGGATGAACCGCCAACTGGTGCATCGCCCATGCCATGCGCGCCGATACCCAGGTGGCATGATAGATGCCGTCCATGGGGCGTGGGTCTTCGCGTAGCGGAGAGGGGTAGCGCTCCTCCTCGGGGTTTGCCACCAACGGCTCCGCGTGGGCGGCGGCGTAAAGCAGCAGGTGAGCGCTCTCATGGGCAAGCAGTTCAAGCATGGCGACCGGTGAGCGCTGTTCATCGGCATTGATCAGCAGAGCGCCCCAGAGCATATAGCTGGAGCCGCCGTCAAAGCGCAGGCTCGCCTCCGGCGCGTTGCCGACCAGTACGGTCTGCGCCACTAGCGTCTGTATTTCCGCGGCAAGTGCCGGCACCCGTTTCCTGGCCAGTACCCAGGCCTCGTCTAGCGTTCGCAGGGTGTGTTCGAGTGCGGATGGCTGAGGTGACGTCAAGGCCATGCCGTCGTCGTCGCCCGCGGCCATCAGCGTGGTAATGATGTCGCGGCTAGTGTCGAGCTCAGGGTCGTCCAGGCTCACGCAGGAGGCATAGCGTTCGCCTTGCGCGGCACTGTTCAGCAGTGCCTTGACGGCCAGCCGTGCCTGGTCCTGATCCTCTTGCACCAGGGCTTGCACCCACTGGGCGTAATGCCCGAACACCGCGGGATGCAGCCGCCGGCCCGCCTGCAGTGCCTCGGCAGCCGCGGCCAGGGCTGTCGCCTCGCCAGCATCAAGCCAGGAAGCGCAGACATCTCGCAGGTAGCTGAGGCTGTTCCCCAACTGGCGGCGCATCACGATATCTGCGTGTTGGCCCTGCTCGGCGGAAGGGTGCAGTCGCATGGTGGGTGTGCCCGTTGTCGATAATTAAAAAGGGCAGGCATTAGGCCCACCCCAATACTTCAGTATTAGCAAATGCCCTGGATCATCCGATGGGTTTGCCACCCACGCGACTGCCGAGCTGATGCCCGACGAACTCGTGGAGAGACGGGGCGGGAGCTTTCGTTCCCCCTACCTTGACGCCCAGCTGGCTACCCAGGCCGCCATCCAGCGTTTGACTCGCCAGGGTGGACCACTCCTCTTTCTTGAGGGTCTTGAAACCGTAGAGTCGATTGTTGTCGAGTTGCATGAGGTTACCTCTTGAACGTTGTTGGGTGGTTACCAAAATGTAGCGTGAATGTCACTCCTGGCACAACAACCTGACGCTTGACGCGGTACGCGTCTCTTGCGGGGCTGCTCGACTTCTCAAGATAGGCTTACTTATGATGGCTGGCAATGGGCTTTGGCGGAGTTACCCTGATTCTGTCTTGAGCGGCTATGTGACTATCTCGCGAGATGGGCTCTTATGGTAATCTGAGCGGTCTTCTCTGATGCGCATAGGACGATGAAAACGATCAATGCTAGCGTGGCTGGCTATCCGTATACGGCAATTGCCCATGTCACGGCGTATTTCCCCGACGGTACGGTCATCTCCGGAACCGGCAGCGTGGTGGGAATCAACGACGTCCTGACGGCGTCGCACCTGGTCTATCAGGAAGATCTGGGGGGTGCCGCGGAGCGCCTGCGCGTCATTCCCGGGCTGGATGGAGATGAGGCTCCCTTCGGGGACTTCTGGGCGGAAGAGTGGCAGTACTTTCCCCTGCAGAGCGATGAGCCCGGCAAGCTGTCTGCCGCCCAGAGCGAGTTCGATATCGCCCTGCTGGGCTTTTCGCAGGCATTAGGCGAACAGACCGGCATGTTCGAACTGGATCGCGAAGGGGAGGCGGGCGCTTACCGGCTGACCGGATATCCAGGCATCTATGCCGACTCGGAAGGCCCGAGGATGATCGAGGATAGTGGCTATGCGGCATCGCTGAGAGGCTACGATCTATTCGACATCGAAGATTTCGAGGTCAATCCCGGCAACAGTGGTGGCCCCTTGTGGGAATGGCGTGACGGCGTGCCCTTTCTGACGGGCGTGGTGTCGACCAATCTCTGGGCGGTGGAGGTCCAGGCACACTACGAACGCTTGATCGAGTGGATGGCGGGCAATGACAGCCTGCTGCCTTCCATGAGCGAACCGTTAGTCGAGCCCGAGCCCGAAGAAGAACCTGTGCCGGATCCTCTCGTCGCGTCTTTTGTCGATGCCCTCGCGGCCGAGGGTTGGGAGGTGGGCGAGGATTTCACCCGCCAGCTCGAAACGGCGGAATCCCTGCATCGCTATCCCGAGCTTGCCGCCGTTATCGACCCTGTAATGCGGCTCTACCTTGGCATGCTGGGCCGCCTGCCGGACCGTGAGGGTGCCGAATACTGGATCAATGAGCTCGACACCGGTGGTTCGCTTGGCGAGCTTGCCGCCGGTTTCGCCACGTCCGACGAATTTGAGTCGCTGGTCGCCTCGCTGGGCGGAGGAGACGCAGAAAGAGTCGAGGCACTGTATCGCAATGTGCTGGAGCGCGAGCCCGATGCCGAGGGCCGGGCTTACTGGCTGGAAGCGTTGGCGTCCGACCGTCTGGGTATGGCCGATCTGGTGCTTTCCTTCACTGAATCGGCCGAGTATCGAGAAGCGTCCAGCGATCTGGTCCAGGGAGGTAAATGGCTGCTCTGGGACGTGAATCTCGCCGACTTACCGGTGACTGCCCTGGGTCTCGACGAAGGAAGTTTCGCCGACGATATCGTTCGTCTCTACACCGGTTTGCTGGGCCGTCAGCCTGATGAGGATGGCTTCGCCTACTGGTTGGAAGCCGTCAGTGAAGGGGCACCTCTCGAGACACTGGGCGCATCGTTTGCCCAGAGCGAGGAGTTTCTCGATGGCACCGAGGAACCCACGGTGGATGAGTTACTCGATGCCCTTTATGCGAGCGTACTGGGGCGCGAGCCGGATGAGGGGGGCAAGCTGTACTGGCAGCAACAGGTCGATCAGCGTCTACTTGATCATGAAGACCTTGTGCTGGCCTTCACGCAATCGGAAGAGTATGTCGCCATGAGTGAGGATGTGGTGGCGGCATTTCTCGATACCTATCCGGATCTCATGGGTGTGACGGGCCTGAGAATCACGCTGGGAGAGGAGGGACTGATCGGATGATCGGGAGATCTGAGGTGAATGGCAGCCGCCTGTCGAGTTACGCTAGCGAAACCGGTACCATTGCATCTCATATCTATTACCTAAGGAGCCCATCACGTGGCAGAACAACAGTCTCAGACCGTGACCATCAATGGCACCGAGTACAACCTCAACGATCTCTCCGAGAACGCCCGTCACCAAGTTACTAATTTACACGTTACCGACCAGGAGATCGCTCGCCTGCAGCAGCAGCTGGCCATCTGCCAAACGGCGCGTACTGCCTACGCCCGCGCATTGGCAGAGGAATTGCCCAAGGAAGCGCATTGACGCCTGCCTTAGTGATCACTGCTTCGACATCCATGCGACCCTAGTGAGGCAGTGAAAGTGTAAGCCGCTGGACAACGCCACCAGTTCTTCGAAGGTGAAGGCAAGGTGGTCCACCAGAAGGCCCAGGAGGAGATCGACACGCTCTATCGTGTTATTGGCAAGCACTTGCCGATGGTAGTCGTTGATGCCGGTCCTTCAGCCAGTGAGAGACAATCCTCGATGGGCCTGTATACCTCACTCGCCGTCTTTCTGCTCGGTGCCGTGGCGCTGGTGGTTCCCAGTGGCTACTCATTGGGCGCGGTGATGCTGCTGTTGGGCAGCTTCGTGCTGCTGGTCAGGCGTCCCGAGCTGAGGCTCGAGAAGCGGGACGCCTGGGTGATCGCCGCCATGGTGGCGTTCGCCGCCATCGGCATGCTGGAGGCCTGGTGGGATGGTCAGGGGACATCCGGTTTCGACAAACCAAGCCGTTTTCTACTGGCCATCCCGGCCCTGTTGCTGGTGATGGCCTATCCACCCCGGCTCGCTTGGCTGTGGAGCGGTATGGCCGTGGGCGCCATCGGCGCAGGCGGTTGGGCGGGCTGGCAGAAACTGGTGGAAGGTGCCTGGCGTGCCATTGGGCACACCTATGTGATCCAGTTCGGCAACCTCAGCATGTTGATGGGGATCTTCTGCCTGGCAGGACTAGGCTGGGCGGTGGTGCAGCCGCGCCGCCACCTCTGGGTTGTCCTGCTGGCCGCAGGGGCGCTCGCCGGCATCCTGGGTTCGCTTTTCTCGGGCAGTCGCGGGGGCTGGATCGGATTTCCCCTGGTGCTGCTGGTGCTCTATCGCGGCTATGGTCGTCACCTGCCGCTACGGATGAAAGCACTCGCCGCCGCCGCCATCATGTTGGGAGCGTTACTCGTGTATGCGCTGCCACAGTCCGGGGTGCAGGCGCGTGTCCATGAGGCCTTCGATGACGTGAGTCGCTATGCCTCCGGCGAGAGCCGCACGAGTTCGGTGGGGGCACGTTTCGAGATGTGGAAGGGGGCCACGCAGTTAATTCTGGATAAGCCGTTGACCGGCTGGGGCGACAATGGGTATCAGCAGGGTATGCAGGCGTTGGCCGATGAGGGGGTGATCGATCCCGGGGTGCTTATATTTGATCATGCCCACAACGAGTTCCTCGATGCCTTCGCCAAGCGCGGGATATTCGGACTGGTTGCGCTGCTGGCGTTATATATCGTTCCTATGAGGCTGTTCCTGCGACGGTTTGACTCCCCGGATCTGGAGGTGCGGTCGCTGGCCGTGGCGGGGGTACTGATGAGCGTGGCCTATATTGATTTCGGTTTGACGCAGGTGTTCCTGGCACATAACAGCGGGGTGATGATGTACGCCTTCTGGCTGAGTGTCCTCTACGGCACGTTAAGAGCGCATGAAGCGCGTAGTCAGGTTCGATAACCCCCCGTTGAATTCAGGGGGGAGAGGCGTTGATCGTGACGGTGAGGCTAGTGTGGCGTTCCCTGCGGGTCGATGGAGTGATACAGCAGGCGCAGTTCATCGACGCTTAAGTGCTCGAGTCGGCCGGCCAGCAGGTCGCTGATCTTCTGCATCGGCAACCCTGCGCGGCGGGCGATATCTCGACTGCCGAGCTCCGAGGCGGCGATCAGCCGAGTGATGATACGCATGAGGCGTGTGCGTTGTTCCAGGTCCCTGACATCGAGGTCAGGGCTGCTTCGCGGAGGGTCTTTGAATTCCGCTTGGGTGGTATGACGTGCCGTGCTCATGATGCTCCAGTAAGCCGTTGCGACCCGCATAGCATGGTGCCATTCATGGCCTCTTGCCAAGGGGATCGAGCAGATTTTTTTACTCTTTTTGCCCCGCTTCTTTTTGCCGCTTCGGGGTGATGTCGACCAGACGTTTCGACGACGCTGACGCCAAGCGTAGAAACCCGCCGATTGGCGTCCTACGTATGGAGCATGCTAGGTTCGCTTCAGGCGTATCCTGAGTTTCAACGCCCGATACCAATCCGACAACAACCTGATAAATCAGGATGGGAGGAATGCCATGCAAGTCTTCAAGTATGCCGTCGCTGCCTCATTGATCGCCACGGCCCCGCTGGCCGCTGCCCAACAGCTCTCGATCGCCACGGGCGGGACGGGCGGCACTTATTATCCCTACGGGGGTGGCCTGGCCGAGCTGATCAACAACCAGATCGAGGGTGCCAGTGCCGTCGCCGAGGTGACGGGTGCCTCGGTGGAGAACATGGGGCTTGTCTGGCGGGGTGATTCCGACCTGGCCCTGGCCCTGGCCGACACCGTCTTCCAGGCCTACAGCGGTACCGGTGACTTCGAGGGCCGCCAGCTCGAGAACATCCGGGCCCTGGCCTCCATCTATCCCAACGCCGTGCAGATCGTGACCCTGGCCGAGTCCGACGTGCATTCCATCGAGGATCTGCGTGGCAAGACCGTCTCCGTGGGCGCGCCGGGCAGCGGTACCGAGATCAACGCCCGTGCCCTGCTGGAAGCCAACGGCATCACCTATGACGACTTCGATCCGCGCCGCCTGAACTTCAACGAGACCGCCGATGCGATTCGCGACGGCGACATCGAGGCCGGCTTCTGGAGTGTGGGTCCGCCCACCAGCTCGATCCTCAACCTGGCCACGACGCGCGATATCCGCCTGGTCGGCCTGACCGACGAGGAAATCGCCAATGCCCGGGATGCGGAGCCGGTGTTCGCGGCCTATGAACTGCGTTCCGGTCTCTACGATGGCATGGACGAGGCGGTGCAGACCATCAGCATCCCCAACGTCCTGGCGGTGAGCAGCGAGATGGACGAGGAACTGGCCTACCAGATCACCAAGGTGCTCTTCGAGTACACCGACCAGCTGATCGCCATCCACCCGGCGGCCAACGACACGACCGTCGAGTTCAGCGTCAATTCCACACCGATCGCCTTCCATCCGGGCGCTCTGCGTTATTATGAGGAAGTCGGTGCCGAGATCGCCGATCATCAGCGTCCCTGACGGCCAATGCGATCCTCACGCCAGAAGACGGGGCGGGCCTTGCTGCCCGCCTCGCTGCTTTGTGCGGGACTGATGGCCGGTGGTCCGGCGAGCGGCGCCGACGAGGCGCTGCTCGAGGTGCTCAACGAGGATGGGGAGACGCTGGTAAGCCTGCCCATGCCCGAGGGTGAACGCTGGTGCCTGGAATGGAACCACTCGGTCGAGGGGTTCCCGGTGCTGGACTGCTATCGCCACCGTGAGGGCCGCATGGTCCTGGAGCGCAGCCACCTGCCGGATTTCGCCGCGGGGCTGGATCACATTCCGGGCCGCGGCCGGCAGGTCTCGGACGGCGAAGGCGGGTACTGGATCGAGGCCATCGACGAGCCGGTGCCGGGCAATGCCTACCGATTGCGGGTAGGCGCCATGCGCGTGAATCACCGCCTGGTAGTGGACGGCGAGCGCATCAGCCTGAGTCGCCTGGCCGCGAACCAGCCGGTGACCGTCCGCCTCACACCCCCTGAATGAACCACGACCCTGGGATAATCACATGAGCGATTCGGGTATCTCCCCCGTTATTCCCGGCAGCCAGGCGGATCACTCCCGCCCGATACTCTGGCTGATCACCCTGGTGGCCGTGGGGCTGTCACTGTTCCAGCTCTACTCCGCCGGCATCCAGCCGCTGGGACTCTTCTACCAGCGCAGCATCCATCTGATGCTGATCATGATGTTGGCCTTCCTGATGTTCCCGGTGTTTGGCCCGAAGCGTAAGCGCGGGTGGCTCGGCGGGGCCATCGATCTGCTCTTCTTCGCCGGGGCTCTGGTGACCGGCGGCTATCTGGTGCTCTATCTCGACGAGATCATCAGTCGTGCCGGTTTCTGGAGCCAGACCGATATCCTGGTCGGTGGTATCGCCACGCTGACGGTGCTCGAGGCCAGCCGCCGCGCGGTGGGTCTAGGCATGACCATCATCGGGATAGTCGCCATCCTCTACGCCTTCGCCGGCCCGCGGGGCGATCTGCCCTGGCTCGGCCAGTGGTTGCCCGGAATTCTCGAGCACCGTGGCTACAACATCGACCGTGTGGTGGGTCAGCTCTATCTGGGGCAGGAAGGCATCTTCGGCCTTCCGCTCGGTGTGGCGGCGACCTATATCTTCATCTTTGTGCTTTTCGGTGCCTTCCTGGAGAGCACCGGCGCCGGCAAGTTCTTCATCGACCTGGCCTATGCCGCCACCGGCCGCCAGCGCGGTGGCCCGGCCAAGGCGGCAGTGCTCGCCTCGGCCGGCATGGGGTCGATCTCCGGCAGCGCCATCGCCAATGTGGTGACCACTGGCGCCTTTACCATTCCGCTGATGAAGCGCCTGGGCTACAAGCCTCACCAGGCCGGGGGCATCGAGGCGGCTGCCTCCACCGGTGGGCAGATCATGCCGCCGCTGATGGGCGCGGGCGCCTTCCTGATCGCCGAATACACACGGCTGCCCTATCTGGAAGTGGTCAAGGTCAGCATCCTGCCTGCGGCCATGTACTTCGCCACCGTCTACCTTTTCGTGCATATCATCGCCCTCAAGCAGGGCATGCAGGGCATGGCCCGCTCGGAACTTCCCCAGATGCGCGATGTCATGGGCGCCGGCTGGCATTTTCTGCTACCGCTGGGGGTGCTGGTCTGGCTGCTGGTGATGAACATGTCGCCGATGCGGGTGGGCTTCTATGCCGTGATCACCATGCTGGTGGTGGCGGTGCTGCGTTTCGCGGTCTGGTTTCTCTTCGTGGCACCCAGGCGGGGTCAGCCGGTAACCGGGCCTGGCCTTTACAACGCCGTGAAGAAGGGCCTGGTGATCCTGTTCGCGGGCCTGGAACTCGGCGCTCGCAATGCGGTGGCCGTCTCCATGGCCTGCGCCGTGGCGGGGATCATCGTCGGCGTAGTGGGTCTGACCGGCCTGGGGCTGAAGTTCTCCTCGATGATGATCGCCTTCTCCGGCGGCAATCTGCTGCTGGCCCTGGTGATGGTGTTGCTGGCCAGCCTGGTGCTGGGGATGGGGCTGCCGGTGACGGCCAGCTACATCGTGCTCATCGTGCTGGTGGGGCCGGCGCTGACCGCCGAGTTCGGTGTGCCGCTGCTGATCGCTCACCTGGTGGTGTTCTGGTACTCCCAGGACTCCAACGTCACGCCACCCATCGCCCTGGCCGCCTTTGCCGGGGCGGCCATCGCCGGCAGCAAGCCCATGGAAACCGGCTTCCAGGCCTGGAAGTTCGCCAAGGGCCTCTACCTGATCCCGCTGTTCATGGTCTACAACCCGGCGTTCATCGTCGGTGGCCCGATCCCGCTGATCGTCTGGAACGTGATCATCGCCTTCCTGGCCCTGGGGGCCTTCGCCGCGGCGCTCGAGGGCTATCTGTTCACTCGGATGTCCTGGCCGGTGAGGGTGGTGCTGCTTCCGGCGATCGTCGCGGTCTTCTACCCGGACCTGATGGTGGAAATTGCCGGGGCGGCGGTGATGGCACTGGCGCTGGCCGCCAACTGGCTGGCCAGCCGGCGTGAGGCCGCCGCCGGCTGAGGCCGGACACCCACGGGTGCTCAGTGTGGATTCGCTGACCGGACCTGCGGAGCATCCCGGTCATCGAGTTCCTTGTCGACGGCCTGGCTGAAGGCAAGGGTCAACTCGGCCAGCCGAGCGTAATAGTCCTCCTCGGTATTCTCGGCAACCGACGCCGCCAGCCGGGGAAGCCATCGACCCAGGTGTTCCTGCCAGAACCTGACAGCGCGTGCCTCCCAGGCCGGATCACCGCCTTCGGCCTGGCGGAACGCCAGGTAGTACATGAACTCGAGTTCATGGGCGACATGGTCGGGTGGTTCGGTTTGCCGGCTGCCCGGTGCCAGGCCCGCCTCGACATAGGCCTCGGCGGCATACTGGCTGACGGGCCCGAGCAGTCGCTTCTCCGGGTCCAGATAGTAGGCCGCCCAGGGCGGGGTCAGTATCTTGAACGGATCGATGAACAGCTTCGAATGCGCCTGGGCGATCCGGGTCCGCCTGTCGGGGTCTTCGCTCAGGGTCGCGACAGCCTTGGCGACCCCTGCCAGGTCCTCGTGCCAGGGGGCGAAGCCTTTCCTCAGCAGTTGACCGATGTCCTCGGGCCAGGCCCCGGGGAGATCATAAGCACGGGCGAGCGCCAGGAAGGCGTTCGCCCGATTTTCGGCAATGCCGGGCATGCGTGGTTTCCCCCTTGTGCCGGAGACGTCATGGGCATCGACGTCATTCATTGAAGTTACGGATATAGAAGACGTGAGGTTTGGTTCCCTGGTCGCGCTGGAGCACTCTGGGGGCGTGCTGAGCGAGTGCCTTGCTGGGCGGGCTCTCCATGTCGTTCAGGTCACCGAAGATGCGAGCATCCGCCGGGCAGGCGACGACGCAGGCGGGGTCCTCATCCACCGCGAGACGGTGGTCGCAGAAGGTGCATTTCTCGACCATGCCCCGATCACGAATACCCTGGTAAGTCGTGGCCCGCGCGGGGTTGTAGTAGGGAATCGGCGCCCCCGCCGCCTCGGCGACCTCCTGGCCGGCCGAGGTGCATCCGGGTATGGCCGGCTCGCTATCCTGGGTGTATCTCTGGTACGGGGCTTCCTTGTTGAACCAGATGATGCCGTAGGGACAGGACAACTGACAGAGCCGGCAGCCGATGCACTTGTCGGTGTCGTGCAGGGTCAGCCCGTCCTCGCTCTTGTACATCGCCGTGGTCGGGCAGTTGGTGACACAGGGAGCATCCTCGCAGTGGTTGCAGAGTGTCGGGATGTAGTTGAATCGTGTGTCCGGGAAGGTGCCCGAGGTTTCGATGATATGGTTCGACCAATGGAACTCCACCGGCACATTGTTCTCGCTCTTGCAGGCGATGTCGCAGGCCGCGCATCCCACGCAGCGATGCAGGTCGATCACCATGGCATAACGTTTGTTGCTCATGTCCTAGTCTCCACTGCCAGGGGTTAGACCCGCTCGATCTTGACGCGTGATGGGCCGCCGTGACGGGCGGTCGAACCGCTGAGGCGCTCGAATTCCGGGTACAGGATCTCGTTGTTGTTGCCGCCGAGCGGCACATGCTCGGCGAAGTTGGCGGCGGCGACCCTGCCGTAGGCCCAGTGCCCCTGACCGTAGCACTTTGCCACCGTGCCCGGTCTGAGGCCTTCCCAGCGCTTCAGTTGAACCGTCATGGACCCAGTCGTCGAGGTGATCTTCACCATGTCGCCGTCATTCAGGCCCAGGGCATCGGCATCCACCGGGTTCATCTTGAGCACGTCACTCCAGTTTTCGTCACCCGGGTCGACGTTCTTGTGGGCCTGGTACCAGGTGCAGTTGGCCGAGCGTCCTTCGCGGTTCAGGCGAGAACGGTGTTCGAAGAAGACGAAGGGATATTCGGCCTCGTCACCATGGCGAAGGGCGGGTTCGAAGTGGGGAACGAAGGCGAGCTCACCCCGACCGACATAGTTGGTCGCCTCGAGAACCCCGTCCACGGTGGTGTCGTGGCGTTCGGCATGCCCCTGCAGGGCGGCCTTGAGGGTCTCGCTGTAGAACTCTACCTTGCCTGTCTGAGTGCCGAAATTGTCGATACGCTTGCCGTATTCGTAGCGATGGGAATTCCAGACCCCCTTTTCCTTGAAGTCTTCCCAGCCCTCGAGCTTGTCACCATATTTGCCGTAGTCCTCATGGGTGCTGTCCCAGCAGCCACGCGTCAGCATCTTCAGGGCGTATTCGGTGAATTCCTCGCCATTGGTGGGTGCCGCACCGGTTTCCGGGTCGGCAAAGGCTTCGGTGTAGTAGCGGTAGAGATTATCGAAGCCGCGCTCGGCCAGTTTCTCCGCCAGCATGAAGGGCACTTCCGTCTCGTCCTGCTTGACGTCCCAGAGCGGCTCGATCACCCGCTGGTTGAGCGTGACGTAGCTGTGCAGGTTCTGCTTGTTCTTGACGAAGCCCCACTTCTCGAATAGTTGGTGAGCGGCCGGCAGGACCAGGTCCGCGAACATCGACATTTCCGATGCGTTGGTCGTGAGATGCACGAAGAAGGGAAGTTCGGACAACGCCTGTTCCCAGCGATAGGAGCCCGAGGTCGAGAACCCGAAATTCGACCAGTAGGCAATGGCCACCTTGATCTCATTGGGATCCTTGGCGAGCATGCCGTCGGCGGCGGCATTGGTCACCACACCGCCGCCACTCTTGCCGCTGTTGAGTGCCGGAAAGGCCAGGGTGCCGCGCTGGTCGATCTTGTCATACTTGCTGTGTTTCGCGGCCAACTCGTCCTGGTAGGGGGCCAGGTCTGGCACATGGTCAGTGGGTTCCTTGGCCTTGGCGACCACGCCACCCTTGGCATCGATGGAGCCCACCAGTCCGTTGAGGGCATGGGCGGCCATGCCTGAATAGCCGCCGCGGGCCTGCATGGAGGCACCCGGGGACAACCAGCTGATGGCTCTCGACCCCGCCGCGGCGAAGCCCAGGGCCACACGCCGGATCTGTTCCGCGGGGATGCCGGTGCGCTCTGCCGCCCACTCCGGGGTCCGGTCCTTGAGCTCGAGATTCCACCACTGGACCACGCCATGGGTATGAATCTCGTTGAATACCGAGGGTGAGGTGGGGGAGGGCTGTGCGTCTCCCGCTACGGCTCCCTCTTCTCCTTCTATCCCTTCTACTCCGTCTGCTCCTTCGGCGGCAACCGAGGGCTGGGGCTCGTCGATTGTCTGCCCCGGGATGAAGCGGTTTTTGCCATCGATGAAATCGCCGACGAAGGCCTTGTTCCTGTCTCTTATACACATCT
>JAGXGN010000101.1 GCA_024636705.1 Halomonas sp. | reverse complement strand
GTCCAAGACCAGCAAGGGTGTCGAGGTCGGTGCCCGGGTCAAGGTCCCCCAGGGGTGGGACATCCTGGAGGTCGAGGTGCTGGCGCTCTCCGACCAGCGCCGCGGGGCTCCCGAGGCTCGCGCGCTCTACCGCGAGACCGCCGAGAGTATCGAGCGGCGCGAGCGTGAGGCCGAGGCAAGGCGGCTCACCAACCAGGTGATGCAGCACCCCCTGAAACGCCCCGACAAGAAGCAGCGCCGCCAGATACACCGGTTCCAGCGCCAGCAGGACGACTGACGTCCCCATACCGTGCCATTGGCATGCCGCCTTTTCCTTCCTTTTCCTTCCTTTTCTTTCTCTTTTCTTTTTTACGCCCGGGAACGACCGTTCCTGGGCAGCGGTGTGTCTAAATTCACTATACCGGCAAGCCGAGGAAGTGCTTGCATGCGAGAGATTATCTGCTAACGTATCTTATATAAAATATAAATTTATCCGGGTGTGTCGCCGTACCCGAGCTGAGAACGTACCAAGATTGCACGTAACAAGATCGAACGTACCAAGAGAGAGGAAATATCAATGAACAAGAAGCTCATCATCTCGACCCTGCTGGCGCTGCCCCTGGCAATGCCGGTTGCCGCACAAGACGCCTGGCCGCCTGAAGAAGTGGAACTGGTCACTCACTCCAGTTCCGGCGGAGGTGGTGACATCATGATCCGCAACCT
Source organism: Halomonas sp. (assembly GCA_024636705.1). Classification (GTDB taxonomy): domain Bacteria; phylum Pseudomonadota; class Gammaproteobacteria; order Pseudomonadales; family Halomonadaceae; genus Halomonas. The sequence continues at coordinate 9,511 of JAGXGN010000101.1, read as the reverse complement.
GGGTCGTACGCTCGAAGAAAAATTCGGTATCGATGCGGTCTATAACAACCGCGTCGGTGGCTCGGGTGCCGTGGCACTGTCCTGGCTGGCCAATCAGGCGCCGACGGATGGCAGTTCCATCATGTCGGTGACCCCGACGCAGCTGATCACGCCGCTGCGCGTCGAGGGGATCCCGACCTACCAGGACGTGATGCCCATTGCACGCCTGATGATCGACCCCAGCGTGCTCGCCATTCATGGTGAGAGCCAGTTCGACACCATCGAGGAGTTCATCGATTATGCGCGTGAAAACCCCAATGAGCTGACCGTGGGCATCGGCAGTGCCGGGTCGCTGGATCAGTTGGTGGTACAGAACTTCATGACGGCTGCCGACATCGAGGTTCGCATCGTGCCCCACGAAGGCGGGGGTGATGCGGAAGCGGCGCTGCTCGGTCAGCACATCGATGCCATCATCGGCGAGCCTGGCGGGATCCTGTCCCATCTCGACTCGGGGAACATGCGCATTCTGACGGTGTTCCAGGAGGAGCGTCTGGATGCCTATCCCGATGTACCGACCCTGCAGGAAGTCGGTTATGACGTGGTGTCCAACAAGTTCCGTGGTGTCTTCGGTGCGCCCGGCATGGACGCCGAACTGGTGGAGGCCATCGGCGAAACCCTGAGCAATCTGCTTGATGACGAGCCCTGGAACACCTACTGGCGCGAGGGCAGCATGACGCCGGCTTATCTGGGGCATGAGGATTTCGTCGCCTTCCTCGACAAGGCCAACGAGGAACTCCGCGTCTTCATCGAGAGCCTCGACGACTGATATCGAGCAGGACTTCGTCAAGAGTGTGCTGGGTGGCCCTTGGGCCACCCAGAGCTCGGTCTGGGGAAGCGACTCCAATCAGGGTTGACCAACGATGATTCTCAAGAACGTGATTTCCGGCGGCGTCTGTCTCGCCTTCGGGCTTTTTGTCTACTGGTTGAGTGGCGGGGTTTCATCCACGGCATCGCTGGATATGCTGGGCGGGCGTTTTTTCCCGCGCATGGTGGCCTTGCTGTTCATTCTCAGCAGTATCGCACTGATCGTGACGGCGTTGATGGGTATCGAGATTGCCGGTGGCCAGGTGGGCGGAAAGAAGAGCAGAGTAATAGAGGAGCCATCCGGGGCCGAGACCGAGACGTCAGAGGCACCCATTCGTGGCATTCCGGCGGGTACCCTACGCTTGCTGTCCTACGTATCGATCATGGCGGTCTATACCCTGGTCCTACCCCTGATAGGCTACATACCCGCCTCCATCCTGGCTTTTTCCGGTCTGATCGTGACGGCCGGCGAGCGTCGCCCTGTGCATGTCGTCCTGGGCGCGATCGGGATTGCCTTGCTGCTGTATTTCCTCTTTGCCGTGGTCTTCAGCATGAACGTACCCGAAGCCTCCCTGTTCTGATTACCCCGCCGCGCGGGATCAGGTTTCCATAACGACACGCAAGCAGCAGAGGAATCCTAGCCATGGTCGAGATGTCCGTCCTCCTGGAGGCGTTGCTCAATGTATTGACGCCTTATTCGCTGTTTTTCCTCGTGGTCGGGGTATTCATCGGCATCGTTGCCGGTATCCTTCCCGGTATCAATGGGGCCATCGGAATCAGTCTGATCCTGCCGTTCACCTTCGGCATGCCCCCGGCTACCGCCCTGATCATGATGCTGGGGTTATGGGGTGGACAGAACTTCGGCGGTGGCGTGACGGCGGCACTGGTGCACGCACCCGGTGCGGCTTCTGGTGCCTCCACGCTGTTCGATGGTTACCCCATGGCGCAGAAGGGTCAGGCCGGCAAGGCCCTGGGCATCATCTGTATCGCCTCTTCCATCGGCTGGTTTATCAGTACCATCATGCTGGCCCTCATCGCCGTGCCGCTGGCGGCCTTCGCCTTGCGTTTCAGCGCACCTGAATATCTGGCGGTGGGTGTCTTCGGCCTGAGCATGGTGGCCAGCATGGCCACCAAGAATATCTTCAAGGGGGCGATTGCCACCCTGTTCGGTCTGGTGATCGTGACCATCGGAACGGATCCCTTCAGTGGCCTGCCGCGATTCACTTTCGGTCGCTATGAGTTGATGGACGGTATCAACTTCCTGGTGGTGATGATCGGTGTCTTCGCCATCGCCGAGGCGCTGGTGCAGATCGAGAAACCCGCCACCCAGGCCAAGGTCCAGAAGTTCGCCAGACAATTGCCCAGTTGGAAGGAAGTCAAGGCGCTGTTGCCGACTATCCTGCGTTCGACCGGTATCGGCATGCTGGTCGGCACGGCGCCCGGTGCAGGCGGCTCGATCGGCGCCTTCATTGCCTACAACGAGGCCAAGCGGTTCTCCAAGCATCCCGAAGAGTTTGGCCATGGCGCGCAGGAAGGCGTGGCGGCCCCCGAGGCGGCCAACAATGCGACCGAAGGCGGTGCCATGGTGCCCTTGCTGGCCCTGGGTATACCTGGCTCCGGCGCGGCAGCGGTGATCCTGGCCTCGATGATCATGTTCGGCCTGCGTCCCGGCCCCCAGATATTCACCGATCAACCGGTGCTCGTCTACAGCCTCTTCTTCGGTCTGGCCCTCGGCGCCGTGGTGCTGTTGATCCTTGGCCTGCTGCTGACGCCCTACCTGGCCCTGGTGATGCGCTTGCCCCGTGCGTATCTGATTACCGGCGTGACGGGAATCGCCTTCATGGCGGCCATGGCGATCACCGGGCTTCTCTTCGATGTCTGGCTGGTACTGCTCTTCGGTATTGTCGGCTACATCATGCGCAAGCTGGACTTTCCTCCGGCACCCATGATCCTGGCACTGGTGCTGGGCTTCATGATCGAGACATCCCTGCGACGCTCGATGATTCTATCCGATGGAGACTGGTCGATCTTCTTTACTCGCCCCATCTCTGCCACGATACTCGGCCTGGCGATCCTGGGGTTTTTCTATCCGATGATTCGTGATGTCATCGGTCGTCTAAGGGCCCGGTCGGCTTGACGACAGCCGCTTGTCTGACACATTCACGCAAGGATACCTGCCCGAGGTGTTGACCATGTCACTGGCCCCCGCGGCGAGAAGCCTGTTGATCGGCCTGGCAGGCGGCGTCGTGGCGGCTGTTTTGGGCATGCCACTGGCCTGGATGCTGGGCTCCCTCATCGCCGCCATGCTGGTGTCACTGGGCGGCATCGAGGTCAGCGTGTCTAAGCCCCTGCGCAGCCTGTCTCGAGGCGTCGTTGGGATGCTGCTGGGGGCGTCCGTGACACAGGAAACCCTGAGCCGGGTATCGGACTGGCCGCTCAGCCTGCTATTGCTGGTCCTGGGCATCACGCTGATCTGCGTTTTGGCGACGGCGTATTATCGGTATGTCGCCGGGTTCGATCGCTTGACCGCCCTGTCGGCTTCCCTTCCTGGCGCCTTGAACTCCATACCCATGGTGGCTATAGAGTTGGGCGCCAACCCCCGTCAGGTTGTGCTTCCTCAGCTGTTCAGGGTGGCCTTGGTGATCCTCCTGGTGCCGCCCCTGTTCAGTCTCTGGCAGGGGCTGGACGTGACGAGTACCACAGGGTCTTCCAGAGGAAGTGGATGGTGGGGGGAGTATCTCTGGATATTGCTGGCGGGATTGCCTGCCTGGTATTTCGCTCGGAAACTGCGATTCCCGATTCCCGATTTCCTGGGGCCAATGCTGGTGTCGGCGGGGCTGTCGATGGCAGGCTACTCGCTCGTCCTGCCAGTCTGGCTGTTCGCACTGACCTTTGTATTGATGGGAACCTCGATCGGCGCGCGTTTCCACAAGATGCCGGTGAGCCAACTGCTCGGTACAGGTGGTCATGCCCTGGCGGGGACCCTGGTGGCGCTCGCTGCATCGGTCGTCATCGGCCTGTGCATTCATTGGCTGGTGGAGGTTCCCCTGCCGGTCGCGATGCTGGCGGTCGTACCCGGCGGAGTCGCCGAAATGGCGATCCTGGCGACAGCCCTGGGGGTGGACCCCGTCTTCGTGACGGCCCACCAGCTGTTTCGCAGTATCCTTATCAATGCGACGGCACCCTTCATCCTCAAGGTGTTGGGGGTGAAACGCTCTAATTGACGTCTCTGTTCTCTCAGCTGACCTCATTCCGATAGTGCATCGATTCGGTCACCCCGACGATGATGCGCCACTCGACTGCAATTCCTCCGAGACTGAAGGCCGTTCTTTCGACCTCGAGCACCGGAGTGTTCTGATCAATTTCCAGGTAACTTGCTTCTGTTGCCGAGGGGAGGCGGGCTCGCACCTGTTCCAGGACCCGGGTGATCAGCAGGTTGTACTGTTGTTCCAGGAAGAGGTACACGGAGCCTGGATTGCGCTGTTCAAGGAGGGTTGCCGCCTCTGGGCAGAGGCTGGCGGGCAGGAAGATGGTTTCGACGAGAGCCGGCCGATCATGCAGTCGGCGCAGCCGAAAGATTTCGGATCCTTCCGCCCCGGGTGCCAGGTCCAGCGCGGCACAGATTCGCTTGTCGGCGGCGGTGACACGGGTATGCAGCAGGGTGACCCTGTCGCTGGCCACCTTTTCGCCGCTATCACTGTAAAGGCGGTGAAAGCGGAAGGGTTGATAGTCACCGTTGTGGGAAGTGACGAAGGTTCCCTTGCCGGCTCGGCGGGTCACCAGTCCTTCGCTTGCCATTTCCTCGATGGCCTTGCGAACCGTTCCTTGGCTGAGTTCATATTCGGCGGCGAGACGCGTCTCGCTAGGCAAGATGTGTCCAGGCAGCCATTCCCCCGTCAGCACCCGATGTACCAGATGCTCCTTGACCTGCTGGTAGAGGGGCTGGGCGCTGGGTTTCAAGGGGTTCATGGTTGTCTTGGCCAGTGAGCGTTTCATTGTCGTCCATGATCAAGAAAGTCGTCCGGCGGCCGAGAATGTCCGGTCACTGGTGAAGAGTCCATCCGCGAAGCTTGCCAGTTCGCGTGCATCGATACCCGTCCAGTGCCCGAAGTCCAGGTTCGCCTGACACTTCTTGATCAATTCCTCCCTGTTGAGTGGCTCGCGCACACCGCCGCGCATCTGGGCCTGGTATTCGGAGAGCGTCTCTCCGTTGGTAAGCCGTACGGTAACATGACCGGTGTAGTTTCTGGGATACTCGTTGTCGGGGTCGACCTCGAAACGGACCCTGGAAGCCACGCGAAGCACCTGGTCGTTGTGGATGGCATCCTCGGTGAATTCCGCAAGACCGGCATCTCCATAGCAGAATCCGGCCGCTACCGTGTAGGGGCCGCTGAATTTCGCCGCGTAAGGGGTGGGCGGTGCCTGTTTGTCGGCCAGTGGCTCCCATAGCCGATGCACGGTGCCTTCTCCCACCTGGCAGACGATCTCCTCGATGTCATCGGGGTTGATGCCCCGCTTGGCGAGCCTGACGGCGCAGTCGATGTAGGGCTGGGTCATGGTGCCACAGGCATAGGGCTTGAAGGCGATGTTGGCCGCTTCCCAGCGCTCCCCGAGACCCTCGATCAGCTGTTCGTGATCGGCCTGGATGGAGGGAGCGAAGGCCTTGTAGAGGCCATGCACGCCCTCGATGACGCTGATCGGCCCCATGAAGCCGGCGCCTCCCAGTGCTGCGGCGCGGAGTCCCGATTGTGCCGCCCAGCCGGCATGCAGGCGCTTGGTCCAGGAGCCGTCGGCCAGGTACTCGATGATGCCTGACGCCATGCTGCCCGAAACCCCCATGGCATCGCGGATCTGCTGGGCATTGTGGCCGCGGGCCACGCCGACCCCGACGGCGGCCGCCACCGTGCCCAGGATCGAGGTGGGGTGGAACCCGGCGGTGTGTACCCCCTTCATGGCCACGGCACCCAGACGGCACATGAGTTCCATGGCCACGGCCAGGCCGAGGGCCACTCGCTCTGCCGGCAACTGGTAGTGTTCCCCCGCGGCGAAGAGGGCCGGAACGACCACAACTCCGGAATGCACCGGACAGCCTTCGTAGGTGTTGTCGAAGTCCTCGCCATGGCCGGTGGTGCCATTGATCAGGGCGGCATCATAGGGACTCAACCGGTTGGCGTGGCCGAATATCGTGCAATTTCCCGGGGCGTCGGACGCCTGGATCACGGCACGTCCGTAATCTGTGTCGACGGAGGCGATGGACAGGGCGATGGTGTCGAGTACCGTGTTGGCAACCGCCTGGCGGACATCCTCGGGAATATCGACTTCCCGCAAGCTAGCAGCCCATCTGGCGATCTCATCGGAAACGCTGGTTGCCGCGAGCCGATCGGAATCCTGTGCCATCTGCCTTCACCTCTCTTATTGTGGTCGTAAAAAATGCGTATGGTTGTGCGGGTTCTATCACGCCGGATGTCGGCAGTTCAGGATATTGCCAGTGTCAGGGCGGCGTCGATTTCATGGCAGATAGGTGCCGCCGTTGACATGGAGTGTCTGTCCGGTCATGAAGCGTCCATCCGGACCACAGAGCGTGACTACCATGCCGGCGATCTCCTCGGGAGTGCCTCTCCGCCCCAGTAGGGGATGGTGGATGGCATGATGCTTGGGCTTTTCGGCCGACCCCTTGGCGCGCTGGGTGGCCACCATGCCGGGGGATATCAGGTTGACGGTGACCCCGTCGTCGGCGAGGTCCCAGGCCAGTGCCTTGGTGAGGCCGATCAATCCCGCCTTGCCGGTCACCACATGGACCCTGTCGCTAGCCCCGGAACTGCCGGTCATGCCGCCGATATTGACGATGGCGCCGGCGTTACTGCACCTTAGGTGCGCCGCGGCTTCTCGGGAACAGAGGAAGGCACCGTCCAGGATGATAGCCAGTATCGAGCGCCATTCGTCGAGAGAGACGCCTTCGAGCTTGCCCTCACTGCGCACGGCGGCATTATTGACCAGGATATCGAGCCGGCCGAAGGTCGAGATGGCGCATTGGATCAATCGCTGCACATCGGCTTCCTGGGTGATGTCAGCCAGGCAGCCAGTCGCCTGGCCACCCAGGGTTTGTATCTCTTCGACGACTGCCTGCATCTCTGCTTGGCTGGTGCGCGCATTGATCACGACGGCGGCGCCTTCCGACGCCAGGCGAAGGGCGATGGCCTTGCCGATGTTGCGTGCGCTGCCCGTGACGATGGCGACGCGACCGCTCAATCTGCCCGGGGAGGTGTTGGGGGTCATGGCTGGGCTCCGGCTACTGTCGATGACGTCAGGATCAATCGACAGCAGGCATTATCATGAAGTATGATTAATTATGTTTTATATATTTATATATTAGTAGAGAATTCGATGCAAGGTCGGGGCGAGACATTGCCGAGGGCCTGTCTGGTGCGTGACAATCTCCGCCCTCTGACGTCTTTGCCCCTTCCATTCGAGTCCCTGTGATGACTGACCGGATCCAGCGTTTCCTCTTCGAGCGTACCAATGTGCGCGGCGAGATCGTCAGCCTCGAGCAGGCCTATGCCGAGGTGCTTTCTCGACACGACTATCCTTCCGCCGTGAACCGCCTGCTGGGGGAGCTCCTTTGTGCCGTGGCGCTGCTCACCGATACCGTCAAGCTCGACGGCACGCTGAGTATCGAGGTGCGAGGGGAGGGCGCCCTCTCGCTGTTGATGGCCGAGTCCAATCCCGGCGGTGAGCTGCGCGCCATTGCCCGCCTGGCGGATAGCGCCGATCTTCCCGCCGATGACATCGGCTTTCGCGAACTGCTCGGCGAGGGCCGGATCATGATCACCCTGGACCCGACCGATGGACACCGCTATCAGGGGATCGTCGCCCTGGACCGGGACAGTCTGGCCGGGTGCCTGGCGGACTACTTCGCCCAATCGGAACAGCTGCCTACCCGGCTATGGCTCGCCGCCGATGGCGTCCGGGCCGGTGGCCTGCTCTTGCAGCGCCTTCCCGATGAATCGATCAACCAGGACAGCGATGCCTGGGGACGAGCTGTGCTGCTGGCCGATACTCTGAAGGCCGAGGAACTGCTGGGGCTCGAGCCACTGCTGGAAGTGCTGCGCCGTCTCTATCACGAGGAGACCGTCAGGGTCTTCGATCCCAAGGCACTGCGTTTCGGTTGTACCTGTTCGCGCGAGCGCATCGGCGGCTCCCTGTTGAGCCTGGGGGCGATGGAGCTACGCGAGATGCTCGAGGAACAGGGGGCCATCGAGACCCAGTGTCATTTCTGTAACACCCGCTATCACTTCGACCCGGATGAGGTCGAGGCCCTGCTCGTCTCGCCGGACGGACTGCCACCCACGCGGCATTGAGCCGTGGCCGTCTTCCCAGGCCGCCTTGCTGTACTGCAATAGTTGCGCTGCAATATAAATGCGCGGCCAATGGCGCCGATGTAGTAGTAAAACTACACGAATTTCGCTTAAAAACGGCGTTTCAGACGCCTGGGCTTTTTGCCATAATGGCGCGGCTTGAACCGGCAAGGCGTCGTCGCACCAGAGAGTCAGCGGCGATCGCCTTCCCGAGCGCATCGGCGTCAGCGACGTCCGGCACACAGAGAAACGGCCGCCAGGCCCAGGAATCGACATGACCATGACCCACGCCGCCGCCCGGATTGCCGGCGCACAGTCCGCTTCCCCCGTTCGGGCCCACGTCAACCTCAGCGCCGCCGAGCTCATAGAGCTCGCTATCGCCCGGGGTGAAGGCCGCCTGGCCGCCAACGGTGCCCTGGTCGCCAACACGGGGGCACGCACCGGCCGTTCACCGAAGGATCGCTTCATCGTCGATGAGCCCTCCACCCGGGAGCGCATCGATTGGGGCAGCGTCAACCGTCCCTTCGATGCAGAGAAATTCGAGGCACTCTGGACGCGTGTCGGTGCGTACCTGGCCAGTGGCGATCACTATGTCGCCGAGCTTCACGTGGGCAGCGATCCCGACCATTACCTGCCGGTACGGGTGTCCACCGAGACCGCCTGGCACTGTCTCTTCGGGCGCACCATGTTCATCCGCCCCGAGGCCTATAACCCTGCGGCCAAGGACGAGTGGACCATCCTCAACGCCCCCGATTTTGCGTGTGACCCGGCGCGCGACGGGACCCAGTCGGAGGGCTGCGTCGTTCTGGACTTCGCCGGGAAGCGAGTACTGATCGCCGGCATGCGCTATGCCGGTGAGATGAAGAAGGCGATGTTCTCGGTGCAGAACTTTCTGTTGCCGGATGTCGATGTGCTGCCGATGCACTGCAGCGCCAACGTCGGCGAGGATGGCGAGACCAGCCTCTTCTTCGGGCTGTCAGGCACCGGCAAGACGACCCTCTCCGCCGACCCGGCGCGTTACCTGATCGGCGATGATGAGCATGGCTGGGGACCCGGCACCGTCTTCAACATCGAGGGGGGCTGCTATGCCAAATGCATCGACCTCTCCGAGAAGAACGAGCCGGTGATCTGGCACGCGATCAAGTTCGGTACCGTGCTCGAGAATGTGGTGCTCGACGACCGACGCGAGCCCGATTACACCGACGACAGCCTGACCCAGAACTCCCGTGCGGCCTATCCGCTGGAGCACGTCCACAAGCGCTTGCCGGAGAATCGCGCCGGCGAGCCCAATGCCATCATCTTCCTGACCTGCG
>JAGXGN010000100.1 GCA_024636705.1 Halomonas sp. | reverse complement strand
GCTCAAACCACCCAGAACCGGGGTTTCCAGGGTCTCGGTGAAGAACATCTCCTTCGAGAGAAAGCCATTGAACAGCGGCACGCCGGCCATGGCGGCGGCGGCCAGGGACATCAGCAGTGCGGTAACCGGCATGGCGACCCTGAGTCCACCCAGCTTGCCGAGTTCTCGGGTGCCGGTCTCGTGGTCGATGATGCCGGCCCCCATGAATAGCGCCGCCTTGAAGGTGGCATGGTTGAGGACATGGAATAGCGCCGCCACTACCGCCATGGGACTGCCGATGCCGAGCAGTACCGTGATCAGCCCCAGGTGGCTGACCGTGGAGAAGGCCAGGATGGCCTTGAGGTCGGTCTTGAAAAAGGCGAACCAGGCCCCGTACAGCATGGTCACCATGCCGACCAGCGAGACGATGGCCGACCAGAGCTCGCTTCCGGCGATGGCCGGATGCAGCCTGGCCATCAGGAAGATACCGGCCTTGACCATGGTGGCCGAGTGCAGGTAGGCGGATACCGGCGTGGGGGCCGCCATGGCGTGGGGCAGCCAGAACTGGAAGGGGAACTGGGCCGACTTGGTAAAGGCACCCAGCAGCACCAGGACCAGCATCAGGGGATAGCGGGGATCGGCGCGGATGACGTCGCCGCTCGCCAGGACCCGATTCATGTCGAAGCTGCCGACCATGTCGCCCAGCAGCAGCAGGCCGGCGAGCAGTGCCAGCCCTCCCGCGCCGGTGACCGTCAGGGCCATGCGGGCACCCTTGCGGGCATCGCTGCGATGGGACCAGAAGCCGATCAGCAGGAAGGAGGAGAGGCTGGTGAGCTCCCAGAACAGCCACAACAACAGCAGGTTGTCGGCCATGACGATGCCGACCATGGAGGCCATGAACAGGATCAGGAAGGCATAGAAACGCCCGAAAGGCTCCTCCCTGGATAGATAGAAGTGGGCATACAGTAGGATCAGCAGGCCGATTCCCAGAATCAGCAGGTTGAACAGCACCGACAGGCCATCCAGACGGAAGGCCAGGTCGGGTCCCAGGCGGGGGAGCCAGTCGAGGGAGACGCGCAGGGTCTCGCCGGCCACCAGAGCCGGGAGTTGCAGCAGCATCAACAGCAGCGCGATGGCCGGCAGAAGCGCGGTGGCCAGGGAGCAGTCACGGCGTCCACGCCGCGCGGTCAGGGCCGGTACCAGCACCCCCAGCAGGGGCAGCAGAGCTATCCACAGCAATGTCATCAATCAGGTATCCAGCCGGTGGTGTAAGCGAAGGCGCGCGGTCCTTTCGAGAGGGCAATGCAGGAGCAGATAGATCGGATCACTCGACTTCCGGTACACAGAGCCTCGTCAATGGCTATAGATCTTACACACTAATGCCACGCAGGCTAGCTCGCCCCTTCCTTGCCCTTCAACACTTTGTCTCTGTAAAGTTATCCGGCGATTGGCGCGCTCGCCCAAGCGGCGCCCTGAAAAGCCCTATTGCGGCGGCTTGACCTGACGGGAGATCGCGGGATGCAACTTGCCGTGCTGGGTGGTTTTCTGGTGGCGGGGTTGGCACCTCTGCTGCATCGCTGGTTCGGACAGCGTACGCCCCTGGTGATGGCCCTGTTGCCGGCGTCGATGGCGCTCTGGCTGCTGGGGCTGTGGCCGATCATCGCGGCCGGGGATGTCCTCTTGCTGGAATGGGCCTGGGTGCCGGGGCTCGACATCACCCTGACCTTCCTGATCGATGGCCTGGCCTGGCTGTTTGCCATGCTGATCACCGTGATCGGGGCCTTCGTGCTGGTCTACACCGGCGACTATCTGCGGGGGCACCAGGATCTGCCGCGCTTCCTGGTGGTCATCACCGCCTTCATGATGTCGATGCTTGGCCTGGTGCTGGCCGATAATCTGGTGACCCTCTTCGTGTTCTGGGAACTCACCAGCATCACGTCCTACTTGTTGATCGGTTTCGATCATACCGATCTTGCCGCTCGCAAGGCGGCGCTGCAGGGACTCTTCGTCACCGTGGGGGGCGGGCTGGCATTGCTCGCCGGCTTCATCATGCTGGCCATGGCCGGTGGCAGCTGGTCGCTGGCCGAACTCAGCACCCGGGACGATATGTTGCGCGAGCATGCCCTCTACACGCCTCTGTTGATCTGCGTGCTGATCGGGGCCTTTACCAAGTCGGCCCAGTTCCCCTTCCATTTCTGGCTACCCAATGCCATGGCGGCCCCCACACCGGTATCCGCCTACCTGCACTCGGCCACCATGGTCAAGGCCGGGATCTACCTTCTGGCGCGCCTGAATCCCGCCCTGGGCGGCACCGACACCTGGATGATCACCCTCTCCCTAGTCGGCGTCCTGACCATGGCGACCGGTGCCTTCCTGGCGATCCAGCACACCAACGTCAAGAAGCTGCTGGCCTATTCCACGGTGATGGCGCTGGGCACCCTGACCATGTTGCTGGGTATCGGCACCGAGCAGGCACTGATCGCCTTCGTGGTCTTCCTGCTGGCCCACTCCCTCTACAAGGGGGCACTGTTCATGGTCGCCGGTATCCTCGATCACGGGACCGGTACCAAGGACGTCACGGCCATGGGCGGGTTGCGAGGCGTCATGCCGCTGACGGCTGCCGTGGCAGTGGTCGCTGCCCTTTCGCTGGCGGGGCTGCCGCCGCTACTGGGCTTCCTCGGCAAGGAGCTGATGTTCAAGTCAGTGCTCGAAGCGGGCAACTTTCGTGCCCTCATCCTGCTGCTGGCCTTCACGGCGGCCTTCCTGACGCTGGCAGTGGCGGCCATCGTGGCCCTGCGACCCTTCTTCGGCACCTTGCGCGAGACCCCCGAGGCACCTCACGAGGCGCCGCCGGGCATGCTCGTCGGGCCGGCTGTGCTGGCGACCCTGTCGCTGCTGTTCGGCTTGGCCCCTGGCCTGCTCGATGGCCTGGTGTCGGCCACCGTATCGGGTATCGGCGCCGGCGAGGTGTCGACCCACCTAGCCCTCTGGTACGGGTTCAATCTGCCGCTCTTGCTGTCGTTAATCAGCCTGCTGCTGGGCGTACTGGTCTTCCGCCGCTGGGATCGTGTACGGGGACGGCTGGCGGTCCTCCAGCCGATCATGACCCGAGGGCCGGAGGCCGGGTACGATGCCTTGATGCGTGGCCTGGTCGTGGTGGCGGAGTGGCAGACGCGCCTGCTGCAGAATGGTCATATCCGCAACTACCTGATCGTGACCCTGCTCGTGCTGCTGGGGCTGGTGGGGCACGCGCTCTTCTTCCGGCACACCCTCGAGCTTGATTTCGCCCCGGCGCTCTACTTCCACGAGGCCGTGGTCGCCGGCCTGATGATCGCCGGTGCCGTGGCCGCCTGCGTGATGCGTTCGCGCCTGGCAGCGGTGGCCTCGCTGGGCATCATTGGCTTCTCCATTGCCCTGACCTTCGTTCTGTTCAGCGCACCCGACCTGGCCATTACCCAGTTGCTGGTGGATACCCTGACGGTGATCCTGCTGGTGCTGGTGCTGTTCCGCCTGCCGCGTTTCGCCACCCTCTCCACGCCCATGGAGCGGCTGCGCGACCTCGCAGTGGCGAGCCTCACCGGTGGCCTGATCACCCTCATGATGCTCTCGGTGTCCGGCGAGCGGCTGCCGCGCATTTCCGACTATATGGTCGCCAACAGCCAGCCGCTGGGCCAAGGCCACAACATCGTCAACGTTATCCTGGTCGACTTCCGGGCACTGGATACCCTGGGTGAGATGTTCGTGCTCGCCCTGGCGGCCATCGGCGTCCATGCCATGCTGCGCTTCCATGCCGTGGCGTACGATGCCCGGCGCCATGCGCCGCTACCGGAGAGAGACGATGGTTAGATCGGGCACCCTGATCCTCAATGCCGCGGCGCGACTGCTGTTGCCGCTGCAGCTGCTCTTCTCGCTGTTCCTGCTCTTGCGCGGGCACGACGAGCCGGGGGGCGGCTTCATCGCCGGCCTGGTGGCGGCGGGGGCCTTCGCTCTCTACCTCTTTGCCCGTGGGCGTCGCGCCCTCGACGAGATGCTCAAGGTGTCGCCCCGCGACCTAGTCGGCATGGGGCTGCTGTTCGGGGTGCTCGCGACACTGCCCGCCTGGTGGGTCGGCGAGCCCTTCTTCACCGCCCAGTGGTGGACGATCCCAATCATCGACTTCAAGGCCTCGACACCACTGATCTTCGATATCGGCGTCTATCTGGTGGTGGTGGGCTCGGTACTTACGGCGATCACCGCGCTGGTCAAGACCGATCAGCAAGACGACGAACGCTGAGGAGGCTTCATGGAACCCCTGTTGGCCATCACGATCGGCATCCTGTTTGCTGCCGCCATCTACATGATGCTGCGCCGCTCGATTGTCAAGCTGGTGATAGGCCTGATGCTGCTCTCCAATGCCGCCAACCTGCTGATTTTTGTAACGGCAGGCCTGGTACGCGGGGCACCGCCGCTGGTGCCCGAGGGCCTGACGGCGCCCGAGGGCGCGGTGGCCGACCCGCTGCCCCAGGCGCTGGTGCTCACCGCCATCGTCATCTCCTTCGGGGTGCTCTCTTTCGCCGTGGTGCTGGTCCGTCGCGCCTGGGAGATCGTGCGCGCCGATGATCTCGACAAGATGAAGGATACCGACACGTGAATCCTCAGATCGCGCTGCCCATCCTGATTCCGCTGATATCGGGTGCCGTTTCGCTGGTGTTCTGGCGCTCACGTGGCATGCAGCGTGTGGTGGCGGTGGCCGGCACGGCGGCCTTGCTGCTGACATCCTTGTGGCTGCTGGTGTCGGTCAATCGCGACGGCATCCTGGTGACGCAAGTGGGCAATTGGCCTGCCCCCTTCGGTATCAGCCTGGTGGCCGACCTGCTGGGGGCGATCATGGTGGTACTCACCGGCATCATCGGCTTTGCCGTGGCACTCTTCTCACTGGCCACGGTGGGGCGTGGCCACGAGGCCTATGGCTACTTTCCACTGATGCACCTGCTGCTGGCCGGCGTCGCCGGGGCTTTCCTCACCGGCGATATCTTCAACCTCTATGTCTGGTTCGAGGTGATGCTGGTGGCCTCCTTCGCGTTGCTCATCCTGGGCAGCGAGAAGGCGCAGATGGAGGGGGCGATCAAGTACGTCACCCTCAATCTGGTCTCCTCGGTGATCTTCCTGGTCGCGGTGGGGCTTCTCTACGGCATGGTGGGTACGCTCAACATGGCCGACATCGCCCGCCGCCTGGCGACCCTGGAGGGCGACGGCATGGTCGACGTCCTGGCGATGATGTTCATGGTCGCCTTCGGCATCAAGGCGGCGGCCTTCCCGTTGTTCTTCTGGCTGCCGGCCTCCTACCACACCCCACCGGTGGCCGTCTCGGCGCTGTTCGCCGGCCTGCTGACCAAGGTCGGGGTCTATGCGCTGTTCCGGGTGTTCACGCTGATCTTTTACCAGAACCCGGGTTATACCCACGAGATCCTGCTGTGGGGAGCGGGGTTCACCATGCTCTCCGGGGTGCTGGGAGCGGCGGCACAGTTCGAGTTCCGCCGCATCCTGTCGTTCCATATCGTCAGCCAGATCGGCTACATGATCCTCGGCTTGGCGCTATTCACCCCCCTGGCGATCATCGGCGGGGTCTTCTATATCATCCACCATATCATCGTGAAGACGAACCTCTTCCTGGTCAGCGGGATCGTCCACCGGCTGCGCGGCACCTACCAGCTCAAATCGCTGGGCGGCTTCTATCGCAGCCACCCCTGGCTGGCCGTCCTGTTCCTGATCCCGGCGCTGTCGCTGGCCGGCATGTCCCCCCTGTCCGGGTTCTTCGCCAAGTTCATCGTGATCCGCGCCGGCATCGAGGCCGAGGCCTACGGGGTGACCTTCATCGCCCTGCTGGTGGGGCTGCTCACCCTCTACTCGATGATGAAGATCTGGGCCGAGGTGTTCTGGAAGTCGACGCCACCGGAGGGCAACGTCGACCCCTATCCGGCGGTCGAGCCCCGCGAGATGTGGCTGATGGCCACGCCGGTGGTAGGCCTGGCGCTGTGCACCCTGTTCATCGGCCTCAATGCCGAGCCCATCTACGCCCTGGCCGAGGCCTCGGCCGGCCAGCTGCTGGCGCCCGAGCGCTACATCGAGGCCGTGCTCGGCGAGGCGGGGGAGGTGACGCCATGATCGGGGCCGCCTGGAACCTGCTGCTGGGCTTCGCCTGGATTGTGCTCACCGGCGACTTCAGCGGTCGCAACCTGCTCACCGGGCTGCTCTTCGGCTACCTGGTGCTGGCGCTGATCCAGTCCCAGGTGCCGGCGCTGGCCGGGCATGCGCAGCGGTTGCCGCGGTTGGTCCGCTTCGTCGGCTTCTTCCTCAAGGAGCTGGTGATGGCCAACCTCAAGGTTTCCTACGACATCGTCACCCTGCCCTGGTACATGAGGCCGGGGGTGATCGCCATGCCCCTGAAGGCCAGCACCGAGTTCGAAATCGCCTTCGTCGCCAACCTGATCTCGCTGACGCCGGGTACCCTGAGCCTGGATGTCTCCGACGATCGTCGTGTGCTGTACATCCACGCCATGTTCCTGGACGACGAGCCGGCGCTCCGGCACAGCCTGCCGGACCGAGTGGTGGCCCTGGAGCTCTTCTCGTCGATCCTCGTCGGCATCATCGGGGTGGTCGCCATTGCCACCGACGTGCCGAGCCTGCTCGACGTGGCCATCGTCATGGCGCTGATGGCGTTCATGGCCACTATCGGCTTCGCCCGCTTCCTGGAACGCGGGGGGCCCCGGGATGATTGAGCACCTCAAGGGCGGCCTGATACTGGCCGGGGCGATCTTCATGTTCCTGGCGGCGCTCGGGGTGGTGCGCCTGCCCGACCTGCTGACCCGCATGCACGCCACCACCAAGGCCGCGACCCTGGGGACCTCCCTGATCATGCTGGCGGTGGCCCTGCACTTCGCCCAGGTGGCGGTGGTGGCGCGGGCCTTCGGCGTGATCCTCTTCATCATGATGACCGCGCCCGTGGCCGCCCATGTGATCGGTCGGGCGGGGTACTTCGTGGGTTCCAAGCTGTGGAGCGGCACGATCAAGGACGAGTTGCGTCCTAACTATGATCCGCTGACCCACGAACTCAAGAGCGGCCTGGAGACCGAGGCCAATGCGGTGCATCGGCCGTCGACGAAGGAAGATGAGAGCTGAGCCATCCCCTCTCTGCCCTTGTGGCGCGGCCTGGCAGGCCTGCTGATCCGGCGACGCCGGGGGAGTCGATCGGGCTGGCGGCAGATCACTTTCTGCTCCATGATCGACATCCTAGTCAATGGCAAGGAGTGCAGGTGTGACGATGCCCAGGATGCTTCCCCCCTTCATGCTTCTGGTGCTGCTGGCCGGGTGCCAGAGCAGTCCTTCCAGTCAGGCCAGCGTCACGGACACCCAGGCCGATACCGGCACTGCCGGTGCAAAAGACGGCTCGTCTCCCGTCGAGTCGCGTGGTGATGCGGACATGCCGGCGGATTTCCCCACCTGGCTGGCAAGGTTTCGGCGCGATGCCAGCGCCGAGGGGATCAGTGAAGCCACCCTGGCCAGGGCCCTGGATGGCGTGCGTTACCGCCCTCGGGTGATCGAGCTCGATCGCTCCCAGCCGGAATTCGTGAGACCGATCTGGGAGTATCTGGATACGGCCGTTTCGGCCACCAGGGTCAGTAACGGGCGCGAGCGTCTGGCCACTCACCGGGACACCGCCCAACGCATGGAGCAGCGCTTCGGCGTGCCCGGCGAGGTGATCGTGGCCATCTGGGGTATCGAGAGCAATTACGGCGACAACTTCGGTGACTTCTCGACACTCGAGTCACTGGCGACCCTGGCCTATGACGGCCGGCGGCGCGACTTTGCCCGGGGAGAGTTGCTGGCGGCATTACGGATCCTCGACCAGGGCGACATCGCCCCCGAGCGCATGGTCGGTTCCTGGGCCGGTGCCATGGGCCATACCCAGTTCATTCCCTCCAGCTTCGAGGCCTATGCCGTGGATGGCGACGGCGATGGCCGCCGCGACATCTGGGGCAGCATCCCCGATGTCATGGCCTCGACCGCCAATTACCTGGCTCGGGCGAACTGGCGGCAAGGAGAGCCCTGGGGGGTGGAGGTGCGTCTACCGCAGGCGTTCGACTACTCGCAGACCGAGCTTGCCAACCGGCGTGCCAGTCGTGACTGGGCCGCCCAGGGGGTGGGGTCTGTGACCAGCGAGCCGCTACCCGGCTTCGAGGCGGCCTCGATCATTGCCCCTGCCGGGGCTCGCGGGCCGGCCTTCCTGGTGGGACCCAACTATCGATCCATCCTGCGCTACAACAATGCCACCAGTTATGCCCTGGCGGTGGGGACTCTTGCCGACCGGGTTGCCGGCCGCCAGGGTATCGTCCAGCGCTGGCCCCGGGACGAGCAGCCATTGATGCGCCGGCAGGTACGCGACATGCAGGAGGCCCTCAATGCCCGGGGGTTCGAGGTAGGGGTGCCGGACGGCATCATGGGACCCAATACACGTCGCGGCCTGCGGGCCTACCAGCGATCCATCGGCGTCACACCGGATGGTTTCGCGACGCTGAGCCTGCTGGAAAGGCTCCAACGCTGAGCCGATCAGAACAGTCGAGACAGCAAGGCCGTGACAGCGGTTTCCACGCGCAGGATGCGGGGCCCCAGATGGATGCCCTGGCAGCCGGCCTCGAGCAGTTTCTCCACCTCCCAGGGAATGAAGCCGCCCTCTGGGCCCACCAGCAGAAGGGTCGGGTCGCTAACGTCGCGGGGACAGGCCAGGGGCATGCCGGGATGGGCCAGGAGCCCATGGCGTTCTTCCAGCAGTCCGGGCAGGATGTCCTCGACGAAGGGGCGAAAGCCCTTGGCCAGGGTCACTTCCGGCATCAGGGTATCTCTGGCCTGCTCCAGGCCCAGCACCAGGTGTCTGCGAATTTTCCCGGCGACCAGCTCGGGGGACTGCCAGTAGCTCTTTTCAACGCGGCGCGTATGCAGCAGGGTGATATGCTTCACGCCGAGTGCGGTGACATGCTCCAGGCTCCTCGCCAGCATGCGCGGCCGAGGCAGGGCCAGCACCAGATGCACGGGCAGTGCCGGCGGAGGCGCCTGATCGAGCGCCTCGAGCGAGAGGCAGGCTTCGTGCTCGTCGAGTGACAGCAGGGTCCCGCGTCCGATCCCGCCGCCCTCGATGCCCAGGGTGAAGGCGTCGCCGGGTCTGGCCCGATGCACCTCGCGCAGGTGAGTCAGGCGGCGCGGGTCCCGGAGTCTGACGAGAGGACCATCGCCGAGATCGGAGGGCGAGAGCAGGATCAGGTTCATTGAGTCTCTTATGCCGTTATGTCTTGCATGGACGGTATCGCGGTGCACAATACTCGTATGTGGGACACTGCCCACTTGCCATGACAAGGAGCAAGCGCCGTGCGCGTGATTCGCAAGTATGCCAACCGCAGACTCTATGATACCCAACAGAGTCGCTATGTGACCCTCGAGGATATCCGCGGCCTGATTCTCGAGGAGGAGCCCTTCCGCGTCGAGGATGCCAAGACCGGCGAGGATCTGACCCGCACCATCCTGTTGTCGATCATCATCGAGCAGGAACAGGCCGATGGCGATTCCGAGGTCTTCTCCAATGACCTCCTGCAGCAGTTGATCCGCGTCTATGCGATGACCCAGCCGCTCCCTCTGTCGCGTTACCTGGAGCAGGGCACGCGCTTGATGCTGGAGCAGCAGAAGCGCGTGAAGGATCAATGGCAGCAAGCCATGCGCCACACCCCCATTGAGCTGATGCGTGAACTGACCGAGGAAAATATGCGTTTCTGGCAGAATACCATCAGCCAGGCCGGCAAGGATGAGGATGCCAAGGACGAAGAGAAGGACGAAGAGAAGGACGACGACAAGGACGACGACAAGGACAAGCGGTGATTCCGATGGCACCTGTCGGCCCCCGGCATCACCGCTGACTTTCTGACATAATCCCGCGACATGTCGAGCTGCCAAAGGGTTGAGAGGATGAAGGTGTTGATCATCGGCGGCGGTGGCCGCGAACATGCGCTGGCCTGGAAGGTCGCCCAGTCGCCCTCGGTAGCGACGGTCTTCGTGGCACCCGGCAACGCCGGTACCGCGCGTGAGAGCCGCCTCGAGAATATTGCCATCGGTGTCGATGATATCGACGGGCTGGTGGCCTTCGCCGCCGAGACGGGCATCGTCCTGACCATCGTGGGGCCCGAGGCGCCGCTGGTCGAGGGGGTCGTCGATCGGTTTCATGAGGCAGGGCTGGCCATCTTCGGTCCCACCGCCGGTGCCGCCCAACTCGAGGGATCCAAGTCCTTCACCAAGGATTTCCTGGCCCGCCATGACATCCCCACGGCGGCCTATGCGACCTTTACCGACGTGGCCCCCGCGCTCGATTACCTGGAGGCAAAGGGTGCCCCCATCGTCATCAAGGCTGACGGCCTGGCGGCGGGGAAGGGCGTCATCGTGGCCATGACCCTGGGCGAGGCGCAGGCGGCGGTCCGCGACATGCTCGAGGCCAATGCCTTCGGCGATGCCGGTGCCCGGGTGGTGATCGAGGAGTTCCTCGAGGGCGAGGAGGCGAGCTTCATCGTCATGGTCGACGGCGAGACCGTGCTGCCCATGGCCACCAGCCAGGACCACAAGCGAGCCGGCGACGGTGACACAGGCCCCAACACCGGTGGTATGGGCGCCTATTCACCGGCGCCCGTGGTCACCGATGACGTCCACGCGCGCATCATGGAAGAGATCATCCTGCCCACGGTTCGCGGCATGGCAGCCGAGGGTCATGCCTATACCGGCTTCCTGTATGCGGGCCTGATGATCGATGCCGGCGGCAAGGCGAAGGTGATCGAGTACAACTGTCGCTTCGGTGATCCCGAGACCCAGCCCATCATGATGCGTCTGACCTCGGATTTCGCCGATCTCTGCCTGGCCGGGGCCCGGGGCGATCTTGCCGGCAGGACCTGTGACTGGGATGCTCGCCCTGCCGTTGGCGTCGTCATGGCGGCCGGTGGCTATCCAGGCGGCTACCGCAAGGGGGATGTCATCGAGGGGCTCGAGGCCGCCGAGGCGACGGGTTGCAAGGTCTTCCATGCCGGCACGGCCGAGCGGGACGGCAAGGTGGTCACCGCCGGTGGACGGGTGCTCTGTGTCACGGCGCTGGGTGATGGCGTCGGCGAGGCCCGGGACCTGGCCTATGCGGGCCTGGCCGAAATCCACTGGCCCGACGCCTTCTATCGCCGGGATATCGCCCATCGTGCGCTCGGTCGTCGGGCGGGAGGCCGCTGATGTCCCGTGAGTATCCGATCATCGCGGTGACCGGCTCCTCGGGTGCCGGCACCACCACCGTCAAGCGCACCTTCGAGCGCATGTTCGGCCGCGAGGATGTGCATGCCGCCTTCGTCGATGGGGATGCCTTCCATCGCTACAACCGGGAGGAATTGGCCCGCATCTTTCGTGAGGAGCCCGAACGCAAGGATGAGCTTTCCCACTTCGCGGTGGAGGCCAACCGGCTCGACTACCTCGAGGCCCTCTTCCATGAGTATGGCGAGTCGGGTGCGGGGACCTTCCGACACTATATCCATGCCGAGGACAAGCAGATGATCGAGGCCGGCTACCAGGTCGGCACCTTCACCGAGTGGCAGTCGCTTCCCTTCGGTACCGACCTGCTCTTCTACGAGGGCCTGCATGGCGGGTTGGTCACCGCCGAGCACGACATCGCCCGGCATGTCGATCTGCTGGTGGGCGTGGCGCCGACCATGAACCTGGAATGGATCCAGAAGATCGACCGGGACATCAAGATGCGTGGCTATTCCCAGGAGGCGGTGATCGACACCATCCTGGGCAGGATGGGTGACTATGTGCGCTACATCCAGCCGCAGTTCTCGCGCACCCATATCAATTTCCAGCGCGTGCCCACGGTGGATACCTCCAATCCCTTCGAGGTTCAGGACATCCCCACCGATGCCGAGTCCTTCGTGGTCATCCGCTTTCGCACGCCCGCCACGGTAGATTTCCCCTACCTGCTGGCGATGATCCAGGATGCCTTCATGAGTCGTCCGCATACCCTGGTGGTGCCGGGGTCGCGGCTCTCTCTGGCGATGGAGCTGATCCTCGGCCCCCTGGTCCGCCACCTGTTGAGCCAGCGGCGCTTTCGCTGACTCGTCGGTCATGACCACCGCCTGCCGGTTTCCTGACCCCTGAATTCACGCAACGCGCGGAGTCAACGCCCATGAACTGTCTATTCTGCAAGATCATCGATCACGAGATTCCCGGCGACATCGTCTTCGAGGATGACGAGGTGCTGGCCTTCAATGACATCAATCCCCAGGCACCGACCCACATCCTGATCGTTCCCAAGAAACACATCGCGACCCTGAACGATATCGAGGAGGGCGACTTGCCCCTGGTCGGTCGCCTCCAGAATACCGCCGCGCGGCTGGCCGCCGAGCGGGGATTCGCCGAGGAAGGCTATCGTGTGGTGATGAATTGCAATGAAGCGGGCGGCCAGACGGTCTATCATATTCATATGCACCTGATGGGCGGTCGACGCTTCACTTGGCCGGCTGGCTAGCTGGCGCTGCGAGCGAAATGCCGTAGCCACTCAGGCGATTCGACGCATCAGGTGCATCCCCGTCCTGATGCCGGTCCCCGATGATGGCTTACCCCTCATGCCTCGACGATGGTGAAGGAGTGGCTGATCTCCACGCCGCCCTTGCCCAGCATGATCGAGGCGCTGCAGTACTTCTCGGCGGAGAGCTCCACGGCACGCTTGACCTGGGCTTCCTTCAACCCCCGGCCGCTCACCGTGAAGTGCACATGGATGCGAGTGAAGACGCTCGGCACCGATTCGGCCCGCTCGGCTTCCAGGGTTGCCACACAGTCGGATACCGGTGCCCGTGATTTCTCGAGGATCTCCAGGACATCGAAGGACGTGCAGGCGCCCAGCCCCATCAACATCATTTCCATGGGACGCGGCCCCGTATTGCGTCCCCCATGGTCGGGCGGGCCGTCGATGACCACGCTGTGTCCGCTTCCGGATTCGGCGACGAACTGGCGACCCTCGGTCCACTTGATATTGGCTTTCATGATTCGGGATTCCTCTCTGGTTATCAGGACGTTGTCTCGCAGGGCGGGCAGCATAGCACTCCCGCGAGGGTGGCTCAGCCACGCAGGCGACGGTCGAGCTCGGCGAGGCGCTCTGGCGTACCCACGTCCACCCAGCCGCCGTCATGGCGTTGACCGCCCACTCGTCCGGCCGCCATGGCGCGTCGTAACAGGGGGGCGAGCGCGAAGCACCCGGGGGCCTGGTCGGCCACCAGCGCCGGGTCGATGAGACTGATGCCGGCGAAGGTCAGTCGCGGTTCCCCCCGATCATCGACACGGCCCTGTTCGTCCAGGTGGAAGTCCCCCCGGGGATGATGGTCCGGGTTGTCGGCCAGCACCAGGTGGGCGAGATCCTTTTCCAGTGTCGGCAGATCGGCCGGGTTCAGGTCGCACCAGATATCCCCATTGACCAGCAGGAAGGGCGATTCCCCCAGCAGCGGTAGGGCATGATGAATGCCGCCACCGGTTTCCAGGGGGGACTCCTCGCGGCTCCAGGCAATGGAGACACCCAGGCTGCCGCCGTCTCCCAGGGCCGTGATGACCTGGTCGGCCCGGTAACTGACATTGATCACCACCTCGGTGATGCCAGCCGCCGAGAGTCGCTCCAGGTGATGGACGATCAGCGGCTTGCCCCCGGCAGGCAGCAGCGGTTTGGGGCAGTGGTCGGTCAGTGGGCGCATGCGGGTGCCCAACCCGGCGGCCAGGATCATGGCCTTCATGTCTCTCTCCCGCGCGATAGGGCGTCCAGTCGGCGCAACAGCGCAGGGCGGAACTCTGCCGCGAGCCAGGCGGTGATGTCGCCATGTGCGGGAAGGGCCTTGAGGCTGTCCTCGAGGTGATCGAGAAAATGCGGCAGCCGTTCGAGATAGCCCTGGCGGGCATCGCGCAGCGTCAGGCGGCAGAAGATGCCCAGGACCTTGAGGGCGCGCTGGGCGGCCATGGCGTTGGCCTGGCGAAGAAAACTCGCCTCGTCGAGAGTGCGGGGCAGGCGGCCGTCCGCGGTGGCGCGTCGCCGGAAGTCCTCGACCCAAGCGGCGAAACGTGCCGGCGTGAAACGGCAGTAGCGCCCGCGCAACAGGGAAATCAGGTCATAGCTGATGGGGCCGGCAACGGCGTCCTGGAAGTCGATCAGATAGAGTCGGTCGTCCTGGACCATCAGGTTCATGGCGTCGAAGTCCCGATGTACCGTGACCACCGGCTGGTCCAGCGCCGAGGCGACCAGCGCCTCCCTCAGGGCCATCCAGCCCTCGGGGGCGGCGATGCCCAGCCATTCGCCCAGACACCAGTCCGGAAAGAGGTCGAGTTCGCGCCCCAGCAGTGTGGCATCATAGGCAGGAAGCGCCGCGGGGCTGGCGCGGGTCTGGAGCTCGTGCAGCAGGTCAATGGCGCGATCCTGCCAGGCCAGGGTCTCGGGATGGTCATCGCCATGAAAGCAGGCCTGAAGTGGCCTGTTCCCCAGATCGTCGAGTTCCAGGAAGCCCGCCGCGAGCTCCTCGGCATGCAGCCCCGGTACCGGGAGGCCGGCGGCCCGCCAGGCTCGCGCAATGCTCACGAAGGGCCGGCTGTCCTCCTGCGGCGGCGGCGCATCCATCACGATTCGGGTGGTGCCGTCCGGGAGGCGGAGGCGGAAGTAGCGGCGGAAGCTGGCGTCACCCGCGGCGAGCTGCAGATCCAGGCTGTCTTCCGGCAGGCCATGGTTGGCGGCGGCCCAGTGGCGTAATCTGTCGCTTCGCTCCTGGGGAGTGGCCTCGGTCATTCCTGCTCCTGCTGGTCGATGGGGTGGGGCATGGCCGGTTGACGGTTTCCGGGCGTCGCCGCATGCTGAACCCACTTCATGGTCGGCGTGTCGGCAACACGGCCCGATACGCCTGTATACTAACGTTTTTCCCTTCGCCGAGGACATCGAGAAAGATGGACAAGCGATTCTCATGGACGGCCCTTGCAGGCCTGGCGACCTCGGGGCTGATAAGCGGATCGCTGTCGGCCGCTCCCCCCGAGCCCCTTCCGCCTGCATTGCTGGACTGGCAAGCCTGGGGTGATGATCGCCCGGCGAACGCACAGTGCCGTGGTACCTACGTGATGCCGGGTTATCGTCTCGAACACCCCCAGGCCGGTCGCGTCGCCAGCGAGTCCGACACCGCGTTCTATGGCGACGATGGAGAGACGATCCTCGCCGGCGGTGTCATCCTGAGGCGCGACATGACCCAGCTCGAGGCGCCAAGCGTAAGGGTGCCCGGTTCACGGGAAAGCGCCTTCGCCGAGGGCCCGATGGCGCTGCGCGACCAGAACCTGCTGGTGCGGGGCGAGGCCACCGAATTCTCGTTGACCACGGAGGCGGCCAGTATCGACGGTGCCCATTATGTGGTCCACGACCAACGCCTGCGTGGCGATGCCGTGCGCCTGGCGCGCCTGGAAGACGGCCGCTATCGCCTGTCCGAGGCAAGCTTTACCACCTGCGACCCGGGCAGCAACCTTTGGCGGCTGGTCGGCAATGATGTCGTCTTAGACCGCGAGAAAGGGTTCGGTACGGCGCGTCATGCCCGCCTCGAGATGGGCCCCGTGCCGGTCTTCTACTGGCCCTGGGTGCGCTTTCCCATCGATGACCGTCGCCAGACCGGCTTCCTGTGGCCGGCCATCGGGCTCTCCAGCGATTCGCTGGACTATGCCCAGCCTTTCTACTGGAATATCGCTCCCAATCAGGACGCCACCATCACGCCGCGGGTGATCAGTGACCGTGGCTTCCTGCTCGGTGGGGAATACCGTTATATGTTCCCCACGGATGCCGGCCGAGTCGAGGGTGCCTTCCTCGGCAGCGATGATGGCGGCTCGAGCGACAACCCGAACGATGCCGCACGACTCTTCGAGGGAGAGGACCGCTGGTACCTGAACTATGGCCATGCCGGTCGCTTCGATGCCCGCACGCGTTACCAGCTGCGCTACGGGGCGGCCAGCGATGGGCGCTACTTCGACGATTTCGGCAGTGATTTCGGTGAGCAGGGACGCTCCAGCATGGCGCGCCTGGCGCAGATCGACTACAGCGGGGACGTCTGGCAACTCGATGCCCGTGCCCAGGGCTTCCAGAAGCTCGACGACCCGCTGCTCGACCGTAACAAGCCCTTCTACCGCCTGCCCAGCCTGACCGCCAATGCCCGCTGGTCCCAGGACAGTGGTTTCTACCAGCAGTGGCGATCCAATGCGACCTACTTCTGGCGCGATGTGGGCGAGAACCGCGTGCCGCTGCGTGAGTCCGCTACCGGGTCGCGGCTGCATCTCTCTCCGGCCGCCGGCTGGCGCCTCGACGAACGCTGGGGCTATGTCGAACCCCGGTTGGAATGGCTCGCTACCGCCTATGACCTGGACTACGGAGATCGCGACACCGACCGTGACACCCGCCTGACTCGCGAGGTGCCGGTCACCTCCATCGATGGCGGCCTGGTCTTCGAGCGTGACTTCGACATCGGCGGTCGTGACTACCGCCAGACCCTCGAACCGAGGCTCAACTATGCCTATGTGCCGGGCAGGGACCAGATCGAGTTCCCCGACTTCGATACCGCCGAACGTGCCTTTTCCTGGGGCCAGCTCTGGTCGCCCTACCGCTTCTCGGGAGCCGATCGGGTCGGCGATCTGAACCGGCTATCCCTGGGCCTGGAATCGCGCCTGCTCGAGGGCGCCAGTGGTCGAGAGCGTCTTTCGGTGGGACTGGGCCAGGCCCTGTATTTCGATGATCGCACCATCGACATGGCGGGTGACCCGGATACCCTGCCGACTGACGACCCTAACAACACCCTGGACGCGTTCTACCAGGCGACGCGAGATCGCTCGCCACTGGTGACCCGCGCCGACTGGCGGATCACCGACGCGTGGCGTACGCGCTGGCAGTGGTTATACGACGACCATCTGGAGCGCACCGAGCGCACCTCCGTGGACCTGCAGTACCGCTCGCCCAAGGGGCACGCGCTGAACCTTGGCTACCGCTGGGAGTTCAAAGGCTTTGATCCGAACACAACGGATGACACTACAGACGATTTCCGCAACTACAACCGTGAGGAACTCGATCTTTCCTTCGCCTTCAAGGCTGGTCCCCGTGTCGATCTCATCGGCCGGGCGTTGTATGACAACACCAATGACCGCGCGCTGGAGCAACTGGCGGGTGTCCAGTGGAACGACTGCTGCTATGGTCTGCAGCTGGTCTGGCGCGAATGGGTGGAAGACAACGATACGGCCCGTATCGAGGACGATTTCAACGACCGGGGGATCTTCCTGCGGTTCGTGTTCAAGGGCCTGGGCGGTGTGGGACAGGAAGCCGATCGCTATTTCGAAGAGGCCATTCCCGGCTATCGTCCCACCGGCTTCTGACCGGATAAGCCAATGAGAGTGATGATGAGAGGAAACGATCTTATGCGTAGTCGACGTACCACTGTTCTGGGGGCCTGTCTCGCCCTGGCCCTAGGGTTAGGAGGGTTGCCGCTGGTGGCCCAGGCCCAGAGCTTCCAGGCCATGGATCGCCAGCCACTGGATCGCATCGTCGCGGTGGTCAACGAGAGCGCGATCATGCAAAACGACCTGGCCGAACGCGTCACCCAGGCACGCAGCCAACTGGCCGGTCGTGGCATCGAAGCGCCACCCTTGTCGGTGCTGCGTGAGCAGATTCTCGATCAGATGATCGTCGAGGAGATCCAGCTGCAGATGGCCCGAGACGCCGGGCTTTCCATCGACGATACCGAGCTCAATGCTCAGGTGCGTGCCATTGCCGAAAGCAACGCCATGACGCTCGAACAGTTCGCCGACGCCCTGGAAGCCGATGGACTGAGTCTGGCGGTAGTGCGTGAGGAAGTCCGCCGCGAGATGTTGCTGCGCGAGTTCCAGCAGCGTCGGGTGGCCAATCGTGTCTCCGTCAGCGACCGCGAGGTGGAGCAGTTCATGGAGCAGCAGGGGGCCAGCCGAGAACAGGCCCGCCAGGCCGTCTTCCAGCGCAAGGCAAACCAGGAGCTCGAGGTCTGGTTGCAGGAAATCAGATCCCAGGCCTTCGTCGACAATCGACTTCGCTGATGGAGGAGGCGACGGGCCCCGTCCTGGCGCTGACCACTGGCGAGCCCGCCGGGATCGGCCCGGAACTGGCCGTGATGTTGGTAGACGGCTCGATACTGCCGGCGCTGGTGGTGGCGGTGGGCGATCCTGTCATGCTCGCCGATCGCGCGGCACGGATTGGTCGGCGAATCGAGGTCATCGAGCTCGGCCCGGGTGAGCCTGTCCCCGCCCCCCGGGTGGGCGGCTTCCGGTATGGCCGGTGGCGCTGAGGTCGCCCTCGCGACCCGGGGAGCTGGACGTCGCTAACGCTAATTATGTGCTCGAGACCCTGGATCTGGCGGTGCGCGCCTGCCAGAACCGGCAGGCCGTGGGTATGGTGACCGCCCCGCTACACAAGGGCGTCATCCTCGACGCCGGTCATGCCGGCTTCATGGGCCATACCGAGTACCTGCGCGATGCTTGCTGCGTCGAGGAAGTCGTGATGCTGCTGGCGACCGACAGCGCCCTGCATGCCGACGCGCCTGGCTGGTCGGGGAATGCGTCTCTGCGCGTGGCCCTGGCCACCACCCATCTTGCGCTGCGTGAGGTGGCCGATGCGATCGACGGGCCCCGCCTGACCCGCCTGTTGCGCATCCTCCATGCCGATCTGAAGCGCTGGTTCGGTATCCCCCATCCCCGTATCGCCGTCTGTGGCCTCAATCCCCATGCCGGGGAGGGCGGGCACCTGGGTCGCGAGGAAATCGAGATCATCGCCCCGGCCATCGAGGCACTGCGCGCCGAGGGGATGGACCTCGATGGCCCGCTGCCCGCCGATACCCTGTTCACCCCGCGACATCTCCAGGGGGTCGATGCGGTCCTGGCCATGTATCATGATCAGGGCTTGCCGGTACTCAAGTATGCCGGTTTCGGTCGGGCGGCCAACATCACGCTGGGCCTGCCCTGGGTGCGCACCTCGGTAGACCATGGCACGGCGCTGGATCTAGCCGGCAGCGGCCGCGCCGATCCGGCAAGCCTCAGGGTGGCCGTGGACCTGGCCGCCGAGATGGCCTGCCGTAGCGTAGAGTAAAGCCAAACTGGAGGAGCGCCGGGGACAGGCCGTAGAGCAGGTCCTATTCCAGGGATGGAATCGGTAGCGCCCAGGGAGGGGTTCACAGCGCCTGCTCGTAGGCCTGTCGCCGGAACAGCTCCGGTTCGATTCCAAAATCGCCTATAAGCTCGAGACACAAGGACACCCCTGAATGGCATCTCGCCCCGCGGTTCACCGGGCCCGCAAGCGCTTCGGTCAGAACTTCC
This sequence comes from Halomonas sp., assembly GCA_024636705.1. Taxonomy (GTDB): domain Bacteria; phylum Pseudomonadota; class Gammaproteobacteria; order Pseudomonadales; family Halomonadaceae; genus Halomonas. Next base: position 5,053 of record JAGXGN010000100.1, on the reverse strand, counting down.
TGCGCGATGCAGGGGTGATCTCCCGCATCGTGCATGCCATCCATCCTCGCACCGGCGAGCGATTGGTGGAGATCGGCCCGGGGCAGGGGGCGCTGACCGAGCCCTTGATCGAGGCCGCGGAGGGGCATCTCGAGGTGATCGAACTGGATCGCGACCTGATTCCCGGCCTGCGGGTGCAGTTCTTCGCCTACCCCGGTTTCATCATCCACGAGGGGGACGCCCTGAAGGTCGACTTTCGCGTCCTGCGGGGTGAAGGTGAACCGCTGCGTGTGGTGGGCAACCTGCCTTACAATATTTCTACACCCTTGATCATGCACCTACTCCAGGCCGGCGATGCCGTCGCGGACATGCATTTCATGTTGCAGAAGGAAGTCGTCGACCGGCTCGCGGCCGAGCCGGGTGGCCCCGAATGGGGGCGTCTGTCGGTGATGGCCCAGTACCATTGTCGGGTCGAATCCCTGTTCAAGGTGCCGCCGGAGGCCTTCGTACCCAGGCCCAAGGTCGATTCGGCCATCGTTCGCCTCACCCCCCATGCGGCCTTGCCGGATCGCGCCACCGATGAGGTGCTGCTCTTCGATCTGGTTCGCCAGGCCTTCGGCCAGCGACGCAAGACCCTGCGCAACAACCTCAAGGGCCGCATCGATGCCGCCGAGCTGACGGCCCTGGATATCGATCCCGGGCGCCGGCCACAGACGCTCTCCATTGCGGAGTTCGTGCGAATTGCCAACCATCTGGCGGAAGCCGGAGAAGGAGAGACCCCATGACGGCCATGACAGTCGATGAGCTCGACGCCGGGGTACGTGTCGACGTCGAGCCGGATTTCCGTGAGGCGGAGTCCGCCCCCGGCGAACAACGCTTCGTGTTCAGCTATACCGTCACGGTACACAACGATTCCCGGTGCAGCGTGCAACTCCTGGCGCGCCACTGGAAGATCACCCAGGGCAGTGGCAAGGTACAGGAAGTCCGTGGCAAGGGGGTCGTCGGGCAGCAGCCGATGATCGCGCCGGGCCAGGTATTCCGCTATACCAGCCGGGCGATTCTCGAGGGTCCCGTGGGCGTGATGGAAGGGGCCTATACCTGCGTGGATACCGCCAGTCAGCGCCTCTTCGAGGTTCCCATCGCGCCCTTCCGGCTAGCGTCCCCCAACCAGGTGCACTGAGCCGCGTCCGGGTGCATTTCACATGCCGCAAAGGGGGTGACAGGATGACCACCTATGCCATCGGCGATCTCCACGGTTGCCACGCGGAATTCGTCGAACTGCTCGAGCGCCTGGCCTTCGACCCGCGCCATGATCGTCTCTGGCTGGTGGGTGACCTGGTCAATCGAGGCCCGGACTCGCTTGCCTGTCTGCGCGAGGTCATGGCCCTGGGGGCGTCGGCGGTCACGGTGCTCGGCAACCATGATTTTCATCTCCTGGCGGTAGCCCGGGGTGGCGCCAGGGAACAACGCAAGGATACTCTGGCCAACATCCTGGCTGCGCCGGACCGCGAGCGACTACTCGACTGGCTTCAGGCTCGACCCCTCATGGTGCGAGAGGATTCCAGTCCCCGCGGCCTTACGGTGATGACCCATGCGGGCCTGCTGCCCCAGTGGTCGCCGGATCAGGCCGGAGCACTCGCCGATGAAGTACAGGCCATCCTGACCGGCGATAACTCGGGGACCTTCCTCGAACAACTTTATGGCAACGAGCCTTCCCTCTGGCGAGATGATCTCGACGGCATCGAGCGGTGGCGATTGATCGTCAACGTGCTCACCCGGATGCGTTTTATCGACGCCCGAGGGCGGCTAGATTTCACCGGCAAGGAGGGCCTGGATAGTGCGCCTTCCGGCTTCGTGCCCTGGTTCCAGTATCCCCGTACCGATGCGGCCTGGCTGCTGTTCGGTCACTGGGCCGCCCTGCAGGGTGATCTCCCGGATAGCCGGGTGACGGCCGAGGCCCTGGATACCGGCTGCGTCTGGGGAGGCGGCTTGACCGCCCTTGACCTGTCGACGGGAAAGCGTACTCGGGTACCCAGTCGTCGAGGTTCGGAACGATGACTGACGCCACGATCGATGTGGAGTCCTGATCCATGACCGTGAACGGGTATCTCCAGGGCCTCGAGGTGTATCGGGTGGGGGGCGCGGTTCGCGATGCCCGGCTCGGCTGGCCGGTCTATGACCAGGACTGGGTGGTCGTGGGTGCCACGCCCGAGGCCATGACCCGCCGTGGCTTCAAGCCGGTGGGCCGCGACTTTCCGGTTTTCCTGCATCCCGAGACCCACGAGGAATACGCCCTGGCGCGTACCGAGCGCAAGTCGGGGCACGGCTACACCGGTTTCACGGTGCATGCCAGCCCCGAGGTGACCCTGGAGGAGGACCTGGCGCGTCGCGACCTGACCATCAATGCCATGGCCGAATCTTCCAGGGGCGAGCTGATCGACCCCCATGGCGGCATAGCCGATCTCGAGGCCAGGGTGTTGCGCCATGTCTCCCCGGCTTTCAGCGAGGATCCCCTGCGGGTCCTGCGTACCGCGCGATTCCTGGCGCGCTATGCCGGTCTGGGTTTCGTCATCGCCGAGGAGACACTGGGCCTGATGGCCGACCTGGCGGTGAGCGGCGAGGTGTCCCATCTGGTGGCCGAGCGCGTCTGGATAGAGACCGAGAAGGCGCTGGGTGAGCCCTGGCCGGAAGTGTATTTTCAGGCCCTCGACGACTGTGGTGCACTGGAAGTGCTCTTCCCGGCCCTGGTCCAGGACCGTGCCGCGCTGGATGAGGCCCTTGGCCGTCTGCATCGCCTGACGGAGGACATCGACAGCGAGGCCGTCAGTCGCTGGTGCTGGGCGCGCTTGGTGGAGCATCTTGATGAGGCCTGTCAGGCGGGTCTGGCCGAGGCGCTGCGCCTGCCCAAGGCCTATGTTGCACTCGCACGCCAGGCCGCCTTGACACGCCGCCTTCGCCTGGATGCGCAGCAGCAGTCCCCGGATGGTGCACGGGTCCTGGCCTGGCTGGACGCCATCGATGCATGGCGACGCAGCGAGCGTGTCACGCCCTTGATCAGCCTGGTCAGCATGGACGACCCCGTCCTGGCCCAAGACCTGGCGCTGGCCTGGCGCCTGGCGGCGCAGGTGTTGCCGTCATCCCTGGTGGAAGAGGGCTTCAAGGGAGGTGCGCTGGGGGAGGAGTTGGCCAGGCGTCGGCAGTCGGCGATCGAGGCCGCCCTGGTCGATCCAGACGCAAGGCCTTGAGCGGGATAGCCGGTGCCGCCGGCAGGGTATCAGTCGGCCCGGGATATCGAGCGGCCCGCCCAGGTGAAGTCTACCGGCCAGAGTCGCTGTCCCTCTGCATCGAAGCGTGACCAGAGAGAAGCGTAGCGCTCACCCAACACCGGATGCCTGGCGTCGGGCAGCAGCTCTGCCATGGGCAGCAGCACGAAGGCATGGTGGAGAATCTCGTTCCGGGGCAGCTCGACGCCCTCATGACGCCCGGTCAGGTCTCCCACGGTCAGCAGGTCGATATCCAGGGTGCGGGGACTGAACTTGGGGCTGTCCTTGCGTCGGCCGTTGGCATCTTCGAGGCGCTTGCACCAGGCCTGGAGGTCGCCCACCGGCCAATCACTCTCGAAGGCCACCACCAGGTTGTAGAAGTTGCGGCCATCCTCGAAGCCCACCGGCTCGCTCTCGAAGACCCGCGAGATGGCCAGGACGCCGAAAGTTGTCTCGAGGGCGTCCAGGCAGGTGCGGACATGGTGCGCCCGGTCGATATTGCTGCCGATGCTGGCGGTAACCCTGGCCATCAGTTGACCTCCGCCCGGTTGCCACGTTCGATGCGCACCCCGACCGAGGCGGCAGACGCCATGGCGCCGGGCTTGCGGACCGTCAGGCGCAGCCAGGGAATGCCGAATTCGTCGCGCAGGGTCTCGGCCAGGCGCTCGGCGAAGGTCTCCACCAGGGCGAGCTCATGGCGTGCGGCGAAGTCACCGATACGGGCGCTGATCGCGGCATAGTCCAGCGTCAGGGAGATATCGTCGGCCTGGGCGGCGGGGCGGATATCGGTGGCCAGTTCCAGGTCGATCTCCAGCCGCTGGGTAATGCGGCGTTCCCAGTCGTAGACGCCGATGACGGTGTCGACGCCGAGCGACTCGATCAGCACGGTATCCATGGGGCAGGTGTTCCCTGGGTTGATGATGAGGGTGTTCTCTGGCGTTGGTGAATTGCCGGCGATTGTACGCCAGGCACCGCTCGGACGACACCGTACCCGCGGGTCCGGCTATCGGTTGACGCCGGTGACTGGCAGAATCCGGCTAACGCCCCATCATGGAGGCTCTCAGGTGGTGTCAGACCTCGTGGTTCTATCACTGCTGGTGGCGCTGGGGTATCTCAGTGGCTCCTGGCTGGGCGCCTTGACCGTCTGCCGCCTGGCCGGTGTCGGGGATCCGCGTCTCGCCGGTTCCTGCAACCCGGGGTTTTCCAACGTGCTGCGTCTGCATGGGCGTCGACTGGCCCTGGCGACCCTGGCGGTGGATGCCGTCAAGGGCATGCCCGTGCTGGTCCTTGCCATCCTGCTCGGCCTGCCTCCCTGGGGCCAGGGTCTGGTCGGCCTGGGTGTGCTGCTGGGTCATGGCTACCCGCTGTGGCATGGCTTTCGCGGCGGCAAGGCGGTGGCCAGTGCCTTTGGCGTGATGCTGGTCCTGACCCCGGCGGTCGCCCTGGTCTGTGCGGGCCTCTGGACGCTGCTCGCCTGGCGGGTGCATACCGCTTCGATCGCCTCTCTGACTAGTGCCGCCATGGCGCCCCTGGCCAGTCTGTGGCTGGCCCCCGATTATGCCCTGGTGGTCACTGCCTTCACCCTGCTGGTGCTGATTCGCCATCTGCTCAATATCAGGCGGCTTGGCAGGGGAGACGAGCCGGGCATTTAAGCTTGAAGCGGTAAGCCTGAAGCTTGAAGAAAAAATCCATGCGGTGGAGGTTTCATTCTGCCTTCCAGCTTCCAGCTTCCAGCTTCCAGTTTCCAGTTTCCAGTTTCCAGTTTCCAGTTTCCAGTTTCCAGTTTCCAGTTTCCAGTTTCCAGTTTCCAG
>JAGXGN010000099.1 GCA_024636705.1 Halomonas sp. | reverse complement strand
GGGGCTGTAGCGGTGTTCGGTATCGAGCCAGTTCATCAGGATCACTCCTTCGTGGTGGGTACATGATCCGTCTTACACCCCCTTACCTTGCAGCAGCCTTAACGCCCCGTTCATCCGGCATTCATGTGGCGCAGTTGCCCTCCGAGAGGCTTTGGTCTTCAAGCGCCGCCGCGAGACAGTTGGCAGTGTTAAGGGCATATAGCCGCCTTCAGCGGCTGTCCCAAACTGTCTCCAGTACCTCCAGGGCGGTGACGATGATCGCCTCCTCGGCGCGGTCGCGGCGCCAGACGAAGCTGAGTGCGCAGGGCAGGCGCACGTCCTCGGCAATGACAAGCCCGCGCTCGTGGCCCTCGGCCATGGCCAGAGCGTCGCGGGCCAGGCTCAGGCCCACCCCGGCGCGCACCAGATCGAGCATGGATGCCTCCTGGTCCACCTTTGCCACCCCGTTGGGTGTCACGCCCAGCGGATCCAGGATGGCGTGCAGTAGGCGGTGATGGGCGGATTCCACCGGGGTGACGATCCACGGAAGGCTGGCCAGGCTAGCCCAGTCGGTCATCGCCAGCCGACTGCGCCATCCGGCCGGGGCGATAACTTGGTAGTGGAAGTGGGTCAGCTCGCGGTGGGCAATCTCCGCGGCTGCCTCGCCGGGTCCTTCGCCGGGTGGTGCCAGATAGAAGCCCACGTCCAGTTCGCCGCGGCGCACGAGTTCCAGCACGCTGCCGCTCATACACTGGTGCAGTTCGGTCTCGAGTTGCGGGGCGCGCTCCACCAGGCGGTGCATGAAGGCTCCCAGGCGGATAAACTCCGGGTCGACAATGGTGCCGATCTTCAGCCGTCCCCGCACGGTGCTGTGGAGGGAATGAGCGGTCTGGTCGAAGGCCGCCACCGTGGCCAGCGCCCTCTCGGCAGCGGGGAGCAGGGCATGGCCGTCGGCGGTCAGGGCCAGTCCCTGGGGCCGGCGCAGGAATAGCGTCAGACCCAGGCTCGCCTGGAACTGCTTGAGCTTGAGACTGACCGCGGGCTGGGTCAGATGCAGCCGCTCGGCGGCACGGGATACGCTGCCTTCCCGGGCCACGGTGACAAAGGCGCGCAGGGTCTGGAGATCCTGCATGTCAGGCGTCCTCGCTAAGAAGTGATATCAGTTAAATTTATATCCAAGTTTTGAATAACTCAATTGATCCTGAGGGCCATCGGTCTAGTCTAGGCACCAATGGCATTCCCTTCTTGTCGCTGAATGGATGCCGCCCGACTAGAAAACAACCAAACATGAGACGAGGTCGCCATGCGCACAACCCTTATTCAGCACCATGTCAATGGACAAACCTCGGCCGGCGTGTCCGGCCAGACCCAGAATGTCTTCAACCCCGCCACCGGTCAGGTGACCGGTCAGGTCGCATTGGCCAACCATGCCGATGTTGACAGCGCCGTGTCGGCAGCCAGTGCGGCCTTCCCGGCCTGGGCCGACACCCCGCCGATCCGCCGTGCCCGGGTGATGTTCAGGTTTCTCGAACTGCTCAATGCCCACAAGGATGAGCTGGCACGCGCCATCACTCTCGAGCACGGCAAGGTGTTCACCGATGCTCAGGGCGAAGTGGCACGCGGCATCGATATCGTCGAGTTCGCCTGCGGCATCCCCCAACTGCTCAAGGGCGACTACACCGAGCAGGTTAGCACCGGCATAGACAACTGGACGGTACGCCAGCCACTGGGCGTGGTCGCCGGTATCACGCCGTTCAATTTCCCGGTGATGGTGCCGATGTGGATGTTCCCCCTCGCCATCGCCGCCGGCAACACCTTTATCCTCAAGCCCAGCCCCATCGATGCCGGTCCCTCGTTGATGATGGCCGATCTGCTCAAGCAGGCGGGATTGCCGGATGGCGTCTTCAACGTGGTTCAGGGTGACAAGACCTCCGTCGAGGCATTGATCGAGCACCAGGACGTCAAGGCACTGAGCTTCGTCGGCTCAAGCCCCATCGCCAACCTGATCTATGAACGTGGTGCACATCATGGCAAACGCGTCCAGGCCCTGGGCGGTGCCAAGAACCATATGGTGGTGATGCCCGATGCCGACCTCGACAAGGCCGTGGATGCCCTGATCGGTGCCGGTTACGGTAGTGCCGGCGAGCGCTGCATGGCGATCAGCGTGGCGGTGTTGGTAGGGGACGTGGCCGACAAGATCATGCCCCGCCTGGCCGAACGCACCCGTGCACTCAAGATCAAGAATGGCCTGGAGCTGGATGCCGAGATGGGTCCCATCGTCACGGCCCAGGCCCATCAGCGCATCACCGGTTACATCGACAAGGGCGTGGAAGAAGGCGCCGAGCTGGTGGTCGATGGTCGTGACTTCGACGCCTCCGCCACCGGCGAGGGCTGCGCCGAGGGCTTCTGGATGGGCGGCAGTCTCTTCGATCATGTCACCCAGGAGATGACCATCTACAAGGAAGAGATCTTCGGCCCGGTGCTGGTCTGCGTGCGGGCGCCCGACATCGCCACCGCCATCCGCCTGATCGACGACCACGAGTTCGGCAACGGCGTCAGTTGCTTCACCGAGAGTGGCAGCGTGGCCCGCGAGTTCGGCCGGCGCATCCAGGTGGGCATGGTGGGTATCAATGTGCCGATTCCGGTGCCCATGGCCTGGCACGGCTTCGGTGGCTGGAAGCGCTCGCTGTTCGGCGATACCCACGCCTACGGCGAGGAGGGAGTGCGCTTCTACACTAAGCAGAAGTCGATCATGCAGCGCTGGTCGGATTCCATTGATGCCGGTGCCGAATTCGTGATGCCCACGGCCAAGTAATATCTCCACCCACAACCGACAGGCATGCCAGCCGGTCAGAGGGCGTCCGCCCTCTGACTGAGTACCGCTACCCGAGTGGCGGTGTTGCCGGCATGCCGAATGAGAGCATGCCATGGCTGATTCATCTAACGACAATCAAGCCTTCGACTATATCGTGGTAGGCGCCGGCACCGCCGGCTGCCTGCTCGCCAACCGCTTGAGTTCCGACCCGGCCAATCGGGTGCTGCTGATCGAGGCGGGCGGCCGCGACAACTACCACTGGATCCATATTCCGGTGGGCTATCTCTATTGTATCGACAATCCCCGCACCGACTGGCGCTTTCGAACCGAGCCCGACCCCGGCCTCAACGGTCGTTCGTTGATCTATCCCCGCGGCAAGACCCTGGGCGGCTGCTCCAGCATCAACGGCATGCTCTATCTCCGTGGCCAGTCGCGCGACTATGACAGCTGGGCCGAGGCTACCGGCGATGACGCCTGGCGCTGGGAGAACTGCCTGCCCGACTTCATGAAGCATGAGGATCACCATCGCCTGGATGACGGTGGCGATGCCGACGCTGCCCACCACGACTACCACGGCCACGGTGGTGAATGGCGCGTCGAGAAGCAGCGCCTCAAGTGGCAGGTGCTCGATGACTTCGTTACCGCCGCCGTGGAAGCCGGCATCCCGCGTATCCGCGATTTCAACCGCGGTGACAACGAGGGTGTCGACTACTTCGAGGTCAACCAGCGTGCAGGCTGGCGCTGGAACACCTCCAAGGCCTTCCTGCGCGGGGTCGAGAAGCGCGACAACCTCACCCTGTGGCATTCCAGCCAGGTGCTGGGGCTCATGCTGGAACGAGGAGGCGAGACCGGCCAGGGCGATCAGCCGCGCTGCACCGGCGTGCGCGTCGAGCGCGCCGGCAAGCCGACGTCGGTGCAGGCCGCCCGCGAGGTGATCCTCTCCGCCGGGGCCATCGGCTCACCGCAGCTGCTGCAGCTCTCGGGGATCGGCCCGGCAGACCTGCTGGCCGCGCACGACATTCCGCTGGTGGCCGACCTGCCAGGGGTGGGTGAGAATCTCCAGGATCACCTGCAGATCCGCTCGGTGTACAAGGTCAAGGGAGCGAAGACTCTCAACACCATGGCCAACTCGTTGATCGGCAAGGCGGGCATCGGGTTCGAGTACCTGCTCAAGCGCTCCGGCCCCATGAGCATGGCGCCCTCGCAGCTGTGTGCCTTCACGCGCAGCTCCGACGAGTACCAGCATCCCAACATCGAGTACCACGTTCAGCCGCTCAGCCTCGAGGCCTTCGGCCAGCCGCTGCACGACTTCCCGGCGATCACCGCCAGTGTGTGCAACCTCAACCCGACCAGCCGCGGCACGGTGCGCATCAAGAGCGCCGACCCACGACAGGCACCGGCCATCGCCCCCAACTACCTGAGCACTCCCGAGGATCGCCAGGTCGCCGCCGACTCGCTGCGTGTCACCCGGCGCATCACCGGGCAGCCCGCCTTCGCGAAATATTCGCCAGAGGAGTTCAAGCCAGGGCTGGAGTACCAGAGCAACGACGACCTTGCCCGCCTTGCGGGCGATATTGGCACCACCATCTTCCATCCGGTGGGTACCACGAAGATGGGGCACGATGACGACCCCATGGCTGTCGTCGACTCCCGTCTTCGCGTGAGAGGTGTCAAGGGCCTGAGAGTCGTCGATGCCAGCATCATGCCCACCATCACCAGCGGCAACACCAATTCGCCGACGCTGATGATCGCCGAGAAGGCCGCGGGCTGGATCCTGGCGTCGCGATGAATAACCCCTATCACCATGCAAGAAGCCGCCTGCCTTGCCGTTGGCGGCAACAATCCTCTCTCTCAGAGTCAAATAGTGTTTGACCTGCGCCCGGCAAGGGGGCAATATGCGTCGAGTTGGTTAGCAAGTCGAACATCGCAAGTGGTCATCGAAAGCTTTGAACAGCGTCGGTTTCCCGGTGAAAGTTTCTTGTTTTACCCACTCAACTCGGGTATTCCCGGCACTCTACAGCTCTTCGAGGAATTCGATAAATGGCTACTGGTACAGTCAAGTGGTTCAATGACACTAAAGGCTTCGGCTTCATTTCTCCGGACGACAACGGTGACGACCTGTTCGCTCACTTCTCCGAGATCAAGGCTGAAGGCTTCAAGTCCCTGCAAGACGGTCAGAAGGTTTCCTTCGACGTGACCCAGGGCAAGAAAGGCCTCCAGGCTTCCAACATCCAGGTCATCGACTGAGTCCTAACCGACCCTGTCATGATTTGATGTGATTACCTCAGGGTAATCCAGAAAGGCCCGCGAAAGCGGGCCTTTCTCGTGGGGATGTCGAAAATCCTGCTTATTCCAATATCGAATCTAAAAATTTCTAAAAATAACTTTTCTATATAAGAGTGAGGCGCCACAATGGCCCGGTTACCCGATTCCTGACCGGATTACCTCATGTCGCTGGATGCCTGGATTAGCCTCGTCGTCGTTGCTGCCGTCTTTCCGTTGATGGTCTTCTCTCGCTTCGGTTCCGACATGGTCCTGCTGGCCGCGGTAATGCTGCTGTTGACCCTGGGCGTCATCGATCCCGGTCAGGCCCTGGGCGGTTTCTCGAGTACCGGCCTGTTCACCGTGGCCTTCATGTACATACTGGTGACCGCCATTCGCGAGACCGGCGGTATCGACCTGATCATCCGGCATATCCTGGGGCGTCCCGAAAGCGAGGGCAGGGCCCTGGTGCGGCTGCTGTTGCCGGTGGCTTCTCTGAGCGGCTTTCTTAACAATACGCCGGTGGTGGCCACCTATATCCCCGCGGTGCTGAGCTGGTGTCGTCGTCTCGATCGTCCCGCGCAACGCTTCCTGATGCCGCTCAGTTTTGCCTCTATCCTCGGCGGCACCATCACCCTCTTCGGCACCAGCACCAACCTGGTGGTGCATGGTCTGCTGATCGACCGTGATCCCTCCCTGGCCATGGGGCTCTTCGATATCGCCTGGGTCGGCGTTCCGGTTGCCGTCACCGGCCTCCTCTATCTGTTGCTGCTCGGCCCGCGGTTCCTCCCGAAGCGTCCTGGGCCCGATGCCGTCTTCGATAATCCTCGTGAGTTCACCATCGAGATGGAAGTCGATCCCCAGGGGCCCCTGGTCAATCGCACGGTGGAAGAGGCGGGCCTGCGCCACCTGAAGGCCCTGTTTCTGGTCGAGATCGAGCGAGATGGCAATATCGTCAGCGTGGTGGGTCCGGGCGAGCAGCTCAAGGGCGGCGATAGGCTGGTCTTCGCCGGGACCTCGGAGGCGGCGGTAGAACTTCAGCAGATTCGCGGCCTGATGCCATCCCGCCACGGGGGGTCGAGCCTCGAGAAGGATTTCCGCGAACGCCGGCTGGTGGAGGCGGTGGTGTCCAGCCAGTGCCAGTTCATCGGCCAGCGCATTCGTGACGGCCACTTCCGCACCCTCTATGGGGCGGCGGTACTGGCGGTGTGTCGAGGTGGAGAGCGGGTGGCCGGAAACCTTGGCCAGGTACGCCTGCAGCCGGCCGATGTGCTGCTGCTGGAGGCCCGGCCACCGTTCATCGAGCGTCACCGCCAGTCCCGGGACTTCCTGCTGATCAGCCAGGTCAATGGCGCGGCACGCCCCGTCCACGAGAAGGCCTGGCTGGCCTGGAGCATTCTGGCCGGCGTGGTGCTGCTGGCGACGCTGGGCGTGATGAGCATGATGAACGCGGCCATGCTGGGTGCCGCCCTCGTCTTGTTCACGGGCTGCTGCTCGGTGGGGGCGGCCAAGCGGGGGCTCGATACCCAGGTGCTGCTGACCATCGCCGCCTCCTTCGGCCTGGGAGCTGCCCTGGAAACCTCGGGTGCCGCCTCGACGCTGGCCTCCGGCGTCCTCGGTCTGTCCGGCGGTAGCCCCTGGCTGTTGCTGGTGGCGGTTTATGTGCTGGTGACGCTGTTCACCTCCGTGGTCACCAACAACGCTGCGGCGGTGATCACCTTCCCCATCGTGATGGCCAGTGCGGAAACCCTGGGCGTAAGCCCCATGCCCTTCGTGGTGGCGGTGATGTTCGCCGCCTCGGCCTGCTTTCTCACCCCTATCGGTTATCAGACCAACCTGATGGTGCTCGGTCCGGGCGGTTATCGCTTCGCCGATTTCCTGCGCCTTGGCGGCCCGCTCAACCTCATCACTGGCGTCGTGGTACTGGGGCTGATCCCCTGGTTCTGGCCATTCTGAACCGGGCAGGGCCTCGCCGACACGCGGCGATTGCGGTAGGGTGTCGTCCTTTGAGCGAACACGGAAAACCTAGCCATGAGTCAACCCGGTGAATTGATCATCGAGCCGCGCAGCGGCAGACCTGCCGATGCCTGTGTGTTCATCCTTCACGGCCTGGGTGCCGATGGCCGAGACTTTGAACCCCTGGTACCTGCCTTGCCGTTGCCGACCGACGACGCCGTGCGTTTCATCCTCCCCCATGCGCCACGCCTGCCGGTGACCATCAATGGCGGCATGGTCATGCCGGCCTGGTTCGACATCCTAGAGATGGATCTCGACCGTCGGGTCGACGAACCGCAGCTGCTTGCCTCGGCCGAACGTCTCCAGGGATTGGTCCAGGCACAGATCGATAGCGGGATCGACAGCCGGCGCATCATCATTGCCGGTTTCTCCCAGGGTGGGGCAGTGGCCTACCAGGCGGCCCTGTCGTTCTCTCAGCCGCTTGGCGGCTTGTTGGCCATGTCTACCTACTTCGCCACCGCCGATAGTATTACCCTTGCCGAGGCCAATCGTCGCCTGCCCATCGAGGTACATCACGGCAATCTCGACCCGGTGGTGCCGGAAGCCCTCGGCAGGGAAGCCTATGAAAGAGTGCTCGCGCTAGGCTATCCTGCCCAGTATCGCCAGTACCCCATGGCCCACGCGGTCTGCCCTCAGCAGGTTGCCGATATCGGGACCTGGCTAGGTCAGCGGCTCTCGCGCTGATGGCTACCCGGTAGTCCTAAGCGGCTCCGCGTGGGCGATGCCCTGCCTTCAAGGGTGTCCGGAATATCGCAGTCGCATGGGGTAGGCTGAAGGGGCAGGCCAGGCAATCATCGACGCCGTAAGCCATCAAGGCGGGATAAATGGACAGAGCCGCGAGAGTCAGGCAAGGAAGCACAGCGCCACGAGGGAAGAGATGGCCCCCCTGGTGGGTGAGCCTTCTGGCTTCGCTTTCCCTGGCATCGCTGCTTGCCGGTGGCTGGTTATGGTGGGGCCCGGGGCCTGCGCTGCTCACCATGGGTGTTGTCCTGGCCATCGCCTTGGGGATCCTCTCTCTGTACCAGACTCGAGTGAGAGACCGCCGCCTGACCCTGGAAGGGTCTCTGGCGGGCCGCCTGCTCAAGGACTTCCCCGGGGCCGTCATGCTCGTCGATGAACAGGGGGTGATCGAGCAGGTCAACCCGAATATCCAGCAGCATGTCGGCTATGCGCCCGCCTCACTGGTCGGCAAACGCGTTACCTTACTGGACACGGAGCCACTGGCGGGTGGACTTCGCCGCGCTATCGGCCGAGTCGTGGCGCGCCAGTCACCCTGGCAGGGTGTGCTGTCCTTTCGCCTGAGTGATGGCGAAAGGCGTTATCGGGATACGGTGATATTGCCCGATACAGACAATGGCCAGGGGAACCGACGCCTGCTGATCCTCCAGCGTGATGTCACCAGCGACCATCGTGACCACCTCCATGACGGGATATTGCTCGACCGTCTGCAGGGTACCCTGTCGCGGCTGCCGGCCGCGGTCTTCGAGTGTCGCCATGATGACTTGGGTCGACTCGAATTCCTCTACCTCAGTGAGGGCCTCCAGCCGTTGTGTGGGCTGTCGCCCGCCGGGGTGATCGAGGATGCCTCCAGGCTACTGGAGCGGGTCCATCACGAGGATCGGCACCGTCTGGCGGCGTCGCTGGCCCAGTCGTCGGTCAGTCTGGACCCCTGGCACCTGGAATTTCGCCTCAGCCTGCCGGAGGGCACTCGCTGGCTGGAGGGAAGGGCCATCTCACGACGCCGGCCGGATGGGAATACCCATTGGGACGGAATCCTTACCGATATCAGCGAGCGCAAACATACCGAACAGCTGATTCAGCGCCTGGTAGGCACCGACATGCTGACCGGCGTGCTCAATCGTCGTGCCTTCTTCGAGCAGGGGGAGGCGGCGCTGGCACATGCCTTACGCCGGAAGCAGAAGCTTCCCCTGGCGATGCTGGACCTGGACCATTTCAAGAAACTCAATGACACCTATGGTCATGCCGCCGGCGATCTGGCGCTGGAAAATTTCGCCATGACCTGCCTCGAGTGCCTTCGGCCCTATGACATCTTCGCCAGGATCGGTGGCGAGGAATTCGTGGTATTGCTGGTCGATACCGAGATTCAAGAGACCCGGGGAATCCTCGAACGTTTGCGTCAGGCGGTGGAGCGCATCGAACTGGATATCGACGGCCACTCGATTCATTTCACGGTGAGCATCGGTCTGACCATCATCGAGCCCGATGGCAGCCTGGATGGTGCGCTCTCCAATGCCGATCACGCGCTCTACCGTGCCAAGGAGGCGGGACGCAACCGGATCTGCGGGCCACCGGAATTCCTGTCGGCCCAGGAGCCTGCAGGGAATCGCCTGGCCTGAGGCTCCTAGCCTTGAATGCCTTGAGTTTCGCCTTATCGTCCCAAGAGTTTAAGGTGGTCGCTATCCGTATCCACGCGAGGGAGAAACAGCATGTCCGGACTTTCCGTCGATTTTCGCTTGCCAGTGGCTTGCCCGAATTGCGGTAATCACCGCATGCGTGTCTCACAGGTGAAGAATCCCGATGACAAGGTATTCTGTGCGTCCTGCACTCGCTATATCTGCCTGTATCATGAAGCCGCCACCATTCTGCAAAAGGGCCCGGGGTCAGAAAGCGAGGCGTTGATCGAGAAGGCTGCCAACCGACCGTCGGACTGATCCGTCGGTATGCCCGAGATCGTCTCGCTGGCCCTGGCCGAGGCGCTGGTCGGCCTGACTATGGCCTTTGTTGGGTGTCCTTGTCTCCTCGTTTTCGGCAAGCCTCCGGGTGACAAGAGGGGGCTTCAATCCCTTAAGCTGAATCGCCCCGAGGGGTATCCCTGGGGCGACAGTGGCGTAGGCTGGAATAAGCCGAAGGCGTATCCGGCGAGGATGCCGTTGTCAAGCAGGTAAGAGGACCTCTAGAGCAACTCCTCCCCGGCCAGCGCCAGCCGTGAGCGTTCGACGCTCTTGAGGGTGACATGGCCGCCATGGGGCCAGTCGCGGAAGCGTTGTACCACCGCGGCCATGCCGCAGGTGTTGGCGGTGAGGTAGGGGGTGTCGATCTGGCCGACATTGCCCAGGCAGACGATCTTGGTGTTGCGCCCGGCGCGGGTGACCAGCGACTTGAGTTGCTTGGGGGTGAAGTTCTGTGCCTCGTCGATGATCAGGAAGGTGTCGTTCAGGGTTCGCCCGCGCATGAAGCCGGGGGCGCGGATCTGTACCCGGGAGCCGAGCAGCTGGCGGGTGGCGCCATTGTCCCAGCTGGAACTCCCGTCCTCGTCACGCAGCAGGTTGTCCATGTTGTCGTGGAAGGCGCCCATCCAGGGCGACATCTTTTCCTCCTCGGTGCCGGGCAGGAAGCCGATGTCCTCGCTCATGGAGATCGGCGCGCGGGTGAAGACGATGCGCTCGAAGCGTTTGGTATCCAGGGTCTGCTGGAAGGCGGCGGCCAGGGTCATGAAGGTCTTGCCGGTGCCGGCGCTTCCGGCGATGGTGACCAGGTCGATGTCGTCGTCCATGAGCAGATTGAGGGTGAAGTTCTGCCGACTGTCGTGGGCGTGAACCCCCCAGACGTTGGCGCCGTGGCGATAGTTGGTCAGAAGTTCCAGGCTGGCGTGCAGGGGACCCACCTCCCGCACGATGGCCTCGAAGCTGGCGCCGTTGTCGCTGTCGGAGACCAGCATGCCCAGGTGCCACTCGGGGGGAATGTCGCCGGCGAGCTGGTAGAGAATGTGCTGGTCGCGCCGTTCGACCCTGACCTCGACCTGGAGGCCGTCCCAGAGACCGCTGCCGTCATGGCCGGCGTCGGGGTAGATGCGTGCGCCGTCGATCATGGCGTCGCTGTCGTCGAAGACGCGGTCGTTGAGATAGTCCTCGACCGGCACGCCGAGCGCCGCGGCCTTGACCCGCAGGTTGATGTCCTTGGTGACCAGGATCACCGAGGCATCCGGGCGTTCCCGGCGAAGTCGACAGGTCTCGGCGAGGATGCGGTTGTCGGGACTATCTGTCTGGTTGTTCTGGGCGTTCTGGGGATCCAGGGGCTCGAGGTCAGCGTAGCAGAGCAGGCGCAGTCGGCCCTGAGGGCCGGTGATGCGGGTGATCGGAATGCCGTCGCGGATCTGTTCCAGGGAGACGTTGGTGGTGAGTTCCGACAGGGTCCGGCTGACCTGGCGGGCGGTTCGGGCGATCTCGCGGATGCCGTTCTTGTGCTTGTCGAGTTCCTCGAGGACGGTCATGGGGATGACCACCTCGTGCTCGTCGAACTGGTAGAGGGCGGCGGGGTCGTGAATCAGGACATTGGTGTCCAGCACGTAGAGTCGGGTGGCCTTCTTGTCGATGCGTACCATCGGCGCAGCTCTCCTGAAGTGCTCGTGGAGACGTCATGGGGCGTCTCTGTTTTCGACACTCCCATGGCGCGATGTCAGCAGGGTGACAGGGCCGCCGGGCGTGCCGTCAAACTCCGCGGTGGTTCACCTCCTATATTCTTCGGCGATTCTTTTTCGATCCCGGAAGTCAAGGGATCCATTCTTGCCGGATGGCCCAAGGCCATTCTAGTTCAAGAATGGTCAGCCGATCGCGGCTCGGCAATGCAACATCTGTGATCAACATCAACGCTGACTCAGCGCAATGAGCGAAGGTACACGCCCTTGACTTATCGACACGCCAAGCCAGCTAAAATGAACCCAACGCTTTCGTTCATTCCCTGGGTGGCGTGGGTCTCACCAGTATCTCGTTGACGTCTACATGGGGGGGTTGGGCCAGGGCATAGAGGACGGCGCCGGCGATGTCGCTGTCTGCAAGGGCATGTTCAGGAGGCTCGTCGAAGAAGGGCGTATCGACCATGCCGGGCTCGATCAGGGTCACGCGGATCCCGCTGCCGCGCAGCTCCTCGCGCAGATTATAGCCGATGCCGGTAACCGCCCATTTGCTGGCGCCATACATGGAACCGGGGATAGTGGCGCGCCCCGCGGCGGAGCCAGTGAGCAGCACATGTCCCACGCTTTCGCGCAGCGCTGGCAGAGTCGCCTGCACTGTCAGACCCACACCGTAGACATTGGTCAGGATCATGTCGCGCCACACATCAGGATCGGCGCCGCTGAAGCCGCCGGGAGAGCCCCCCCGACCGGCGTTGGCGAATACCGCATCGATCCTGCCGAATTTTGCCAGGGCCTTTTCCACCATGGCCTCCTGGTCTTCCCGGACGGTGACATCGCAGGTCACCGTCAGTACTTTCTCCGAACCCAGCTCACTGGACAGGGCATCGAGGCTGTCTTGCGAACGGGCCGCCAGGACCAGTCGGTAGCCCTCCAGAGCCGCGGCACGTGCGGTAGCTGCGCCGATACCGCTGGAAGCTCCGGTGATCAGTAATACGCGATCCTGCATCGTGTTTCTCCTTTCTCTTCGCATGGGGTCGGGACACCTGACTAGCGCTGGGGTGTCGGTGTTATCTCTATTCCTCGTCCTCTTGTTGAAAGGCGGGCAGGTGGAATGCCGCAGCGGCTTCCACCTCGGCCACGCCAGCGATGCCGGGTTCGGGGACTGCGCCTCCGGCCAGCACTTCCAGCACCGTCTTGACCCCGTGCGAGAGGGAGAGCAGGTGATAGCCGCCCTCCAGAACAAAGACCAGGCGCCCGTTGCAGTGCTGACGGGCGAGGTCCTGGAGGATGCCGGTCATGGCGGCGAAGCCTTCGTAGGAGACGTTCAAGGCGAGGTCGAAACCGTGAGGGTCGAAGCCGGCCGAGACCAGGATGAGGTTCGGCTGGAAGAAGTCCACGGCGGGTATCAGGATCTCCCGGAAGGCCTTGAGATAGGCCTGGTCGCCGGCTCCGGCGGGCATGGGCACATTTACGGTAGTGCCCTCGCCCATTCCCACGCCAACATCCTCGAGGTTGCCGGTGCCAGGATAGAAGGGGGACGCTCGGTGGATATCGAAGAGCATCACATCGGGATCGGCCCAGAAGATATCCTGGGTGCCATTGGCATGATGGGCGTCCCAGTCGACGATCAGGATACGCTCACAGCCGAGTTCCGACTTGGCATGGGCCGCGGCCACCGCCACGTTGTTGAACAGGCAGAAGCCGCGCGCGCGAACCGGTTCGGCGTGATGGCCGGGCGGCCGAACCAGGGCGAAGGCGCTCTCAGTGCGCCCCTCAAGCACCGCCTCGATGGCTGCGATGGAAGTGCCGGCGGCGACTTCGGCGGCTTCGATGCTGCCCGGAGAGACGGCGGTGGTATCCACGTCCAGCCAGGCGTTATGGTCGCGCAGCTCGTACATGTGATCAAGATAGGAACTGGTATGTACCCGCCCCAGCTGCTCTCGCGTTGCGGCCTTCCCCGTCTCGAACTCCAGCCCGGGCACCGGTTCGAGTTCCAGGAGGTGGCGGATGGTGGTCAGCCTTCCGGCATGTTCCGGATATGCCCAGGGCACGTTCATTGCCGAGAGCAGCTTGCGGACGCGTCGATCCATGCGCCCGGGCAGGAAGGGGACCTCGATATCGGGTTTATGGTCCAGCATGCGTTCATCGTAGAAGGCGATCACCTTGATCTTGTCGGACACGGCTTGCTCCCTGTATGGCCGATCTGGGGCGTCCCTGGCGGATCAGGGGGCAACCCGTCGCTGCCAGGATCGCCTCCATATCATAGTCTCGGAGACCTCGCCTGTCGTCTCCCTGCCCGGAGACGCCGATCACAGCAGTCCTGCCGACGCCGTACCGCCACCCCATGGCGTCAATGCCGGGATGAGATGCCCGCTACTGGTGCGCCTGATTCATGGCCAGCTGGCGGGATTCGCGGTCGCAGGCGAGGAAGGCGGACGACTCCAGCCAGTCGGCATCCGGGTAGTAGGCAAAGAGGTAGTGGTCTTCCTTGAGGCTGTCGATCAAGGGGTAGGTCACTTCCTGGCGGACAGCGGGGCAGCCATAGCTGCGTCCCAGCCGCCCGGTCTTCTCGATGAAGGACTCGCTGACGTAATCGGCACCATGAATGACGATGGCGCGCTGGTACGCCAGGTCGTTGATGCCTTCCTCGAGCCCTTCCAGCCGCAGGGAGTAGCCGTTGCGCCCGTAGTAGCTGTTGAGGGTGCGAAAAAGCCCCAGGCTCGACTGGTGACTCTCCGGGGTATTGGAGAACGTCTCTGCCACGGCCTCCCCCGATCCCTGGCCATGGGAGACCAGTTCCTCGAACATCAATTCACGGCGCTCGAGGTCGAACACCCACAGCCGAGGTTCGGTGGAGGGCAGTGAGAAATCGATGACCGCCAGGCGCTCTGCCTGTGGGTCGGCGCAGCTCACGGCTCTGGCGGCGAGACCCAGGACCCGGCTGTCGGCACCCGGCGCCAGGCGGGCAAGGGTGGCATCGAGTGACTGGGCGTCAGGGCTGTCGGGATGCAGGACCTGGGCGACGGAGTCGCCGGACCAGACAGGCATGGCGGACAGCAGCAAGGGAGCTGATACCAGCAGTGCGAAGAGAGAAACGGGAAGCGGTTTGCTCATCGGGTGTCTCGTGGATCGAAGGGACAGAAAAAGGCAGCTTCCCTTTGCCCTTGCTAGAAGACCATTATGAACGTACATGCCACCATGGCTAGGCATCGCCGTCAATGCAGGAGCAACGAATGATGAAGAGATTGGCATATGGCCGCTGGACCGTGGCCCTGCTGCTGACAGGGATGCTCATGGCGGGACAGGCTTGGGGCCAGGTCGACGAGGGGCACTCCGAGCCTGATGCCATGACGGAAGTGGAGGCGCTGTCGCCCTTTCACCTGGCGATAAGACAGCAGTTGGTTGCCGGGGACGAGACCCTGCATGCCTTCTATGCGGCACGCGACTGGAAGCCCGCCTGGGCGGACAACCTCACCGTAGCTGCCCTGGCAGCGGCCCTGCGCATCCTGGATGCCGATGGACTGAACCCGGAGGACTACCGGCCGGATGCGCTGGTGACGGCCCATCGGCAGGTGTACGCCGAGGGGAGCACCCCGGCTGACCTGGCTCGCTTCGACCTGCAGACCAGTCGAGTCCTGCTGACGGCCCTTCGTCACCTTCAGCGAGGCAAGGTGGACCCCTATCGCATCGATCCGAACTGGGAGGTGCCCATCGAGGCTCCCCCGCTGGATCTCGCGGCGATATCACGGGCGGTCGACGCCCATCGCTTCGAGCAGGCCTTCGCCGCGGTGCGTCCTTCCGCGGTCCCCTACGAGCGTCTCCGGGCAGGCCTGGCGTACTATCGTCACATCGAGCGGCAGGGCGGCTGGCCGATGCTGCCGATGCAGCCGCAACCCCTTCGCCCGGGCGACCTCCATGAGGATGTGCCGTTGCTGCGCGAGCGCCTGGCGATCATCGGGGAGCTGGAAGTGATGGTTGCGGACCTCTTTGCCAGGGTCGAGTCCCGCGCCACGGACCCGCGTCGCTACGATGACAGCCTGGTGGAGGCCGTGAAGCGTTTCCAGCAACGCCACCTGCTGGAGGTGGATGGCATCGTCGGTCCCCGGACGCGAGAGGCCCTTAACCTGCCCGTGGCCGCGCGCATCGACCAGATCCGGGTCAACCTGGAGCGCGCCCGCTGGCTGCTGCATGGTCTGCCGGATTCCTTCGTTCTAGTGGACATTGCCGGCTACCGGATCAGCTACTTCCGTCCCGACGGGGACGTCTGGCGCTCGCGCATCGTGGTGGGGCGGCCCTATCGACGCACTCCCTCGCTGCGTTCGCGGATCACCCACCTGACGCTCAACCCCACCTGGACGGTGCCGCCTACCATCCTGCGCGAGGATGTACTGCCCAAGGTGCGCCGCAACCTCGGCTACCTGCGGCAACAGGACTTCATGGTACTCAGCCCTTCCGGACAGCGCCTCGACCCGAGAGAGGTCAACTGGTGGCAGCCTGGCAACGTCATGATTCGCCAGCGAGCTGGTCCCCAGAATGCCCTGGGCCGCGTGGTGCTGCGCTTTCCAAACGATCACCTGGTCTACCTGCACGACACCCCTGCCCAGGGGCTCTTCGCCCGGGAGCAGCGTGCGTTCAGTTCGGGCTGCATCCGCGTGCAGGGGGTGCTCGAGCTGGCACAGTACCTCTTCGATGACACCGGCACACCGGCCCACGTGGCCACGCTGGTCTCCGAAGGGAAAACCCGCAATATTTCGCTCGAGCGGACCGTGCCGGTCATCCTGCATTACTGGACGGTTCACCCGGGCGAGGATGGACGACTGGTCTTTCGTCCCGATATCTACCAGCGGGATGCGGCGTTGCGAGACGCCCTGGACAGGCCACCGGCACCCTAGACATCATTCGTAGCCCCTGGCCTGAAGCCGGAACAGGCGTGCGTAGCGACCATTGGCGGCCATCAGGCTGTCGTGGTTGCCCTCCTCGATGATCTCGCCGCCGTCGATCACCAGGATCAGGTCGGCGTTACGCACCGTGGAGAATCGGTGGGAGATCAGCAGGGTCATCTTGTCGCGACGATGCTCGCGGAAGTCGGCAAATACCGCGGCCTCGGCGGCGGCATCCATGGCCGCGGTGGGCTCGTCGAGCACCAGGATGTCGGCGCGTTCGCGCATGTGGGCGCGGGAGAGGGCGACCTTCTGCCACTGGCCACCGGAGAGTTCCTGGCCGCCCTTGAACCAGCGACCCAGCTGTGTGTGGTAGCCATGGGGCATGTCGGCGATGAACGCATCGGCCAGGCCCCGTCGGGCGGCCTCCTGCCACCGGTTCTCGTCATCGAAGGCGGTGACGTCGCCGGCGCCCAGGTTCTCGCCGACCTTCAGCTGGTAGCGCACGAAGTCCTGGAAGATCACCCCGATACGCTGACGCAATGTCTGAACGTTCCAGTCGCGCAGGTCGCTGCCGTCGAGCAGGATGCGCCCCTCGCTGGGTTCGTAGAGCCGGGTGAGCAGCTTGATCAGTGTGGTCTTGCCCGAGCCGTTGGCCCCCACCAGGGCGAGGCTGTGACCGGGAGACAGATGCAGCGAAATGGCCGACAGGGCCGGTGACTCGGCCCCGGGGTAGGTGAAACCGACATTCTCGAAGCGAATGCCATCGCCCGGCATCTCGCCCTGGGTCAGGGTGCCACGATCCTCGGGCACCGGCTGTTCGAGGTACTCGTAGAGGTTCGACAGGTAGAGGTTGTCTTCATACATGCCGCTGATGGCGGTGAGACTCGCCGACAGCGCCCCTTGCCCCTGCTTGAAGACCATCAGATACATGGTCATCTCGCCCAGGGTCAGGCCTCCGGCGATGGTTTCCAGCACCACCCAGGCATAGGCGCCGTAGAAGGCGAGGGTGCCCACAAGCCCGAGCATGAATCCCCAGCTCTCGCGCCGCAGGGTCAGGCGGCGGTCCTCGCCGTAGAGAGTGTCGAAGATCCTGCGATAGCGGTCCAGCAGCAGCGGTTCCAGACCGAACAGCTTCACCTCCTTGATGCTGTCTTCCCTGGCCAGCACCGTCTCGAGGTACATCTGCATGCGGGTCTGCGGCGAACGCCAGCGGAACAGCCGGAAGGCATCCCCCGAGAACTTGGCCTCGGAGACGAACACCGGCAGGGCGCCGATCAGCAGGATCAGGATCGCCCAGGGAGAGAACTGCACTAGCAGCACGCCGAAGCTGGCCAGGGAGATGGCGTTCTGCAGCAGGCTGAAGGTCTTGTTGACCAGCCCCAGGGGGCGGATAGAGGCCTCACGCCTTGCCCGAGTCAACTTGTCGTAGAACTCCGAATCCTCGAACTGGGACATCGACAGGGTGCCGGCCTTCTCGAGGATCATGACATTGACCTTCTGGCCGAGCAGCGCTCGCAACAGGGATTGCTGGGCCGATAATCCTCGCTGTGCCAGGGCGATGGCCGTGATCACGCCCGCCTCGGCGAGCACATAGCGCAGCACCGGCCAGCTGCTTTCCAGGGTCAGGGGCGCGCCGGATTCGCGATGGTAGGCCATGGCCTCGACCACCGAATCGACGATCAACTGGCCGATCCAGGCCGCCACCGCCGGAAGGATCCCGGCGACCAGGGTACAGAGGGCGAGCCCGAGGGTCAGCAGGGGCGAGGTCTGCCAGACCAGCTCCAGTGCGCGGCGACTGTAGCGGAAGACACCGAAGAAGGTGCTCAGGCGACCGGCTTTTGGCGAGCCAGGCACCGGGTTGGGGGATGACACGGACAGTCTCCACGGATCAAATGCTGAGGTCTGGCTCGATAAACGGCTCTGGTCCATCAAAAAGAGGTCCAACGAAAAGCGCCCCGCACAGGGCGGGGCGCAGTAGCGGGTCCTGCCGGGACTCAGCCGTCGTCGTCTTGAGGCTCGACCTGCGCACTGGCGACCACGGTATCGGTCTCGCCACTTTCGAGCGCCGCCAGCAAGGGTTGTGCCTGACGCTGGAAGGCGATGAGCCGTTCACCCTGGAGGCTCTGGTTTTTTGGAAGCGCCACCTTCATGGCATTCACCTGGTTGTTGCTGACCAGGACCTCATAGTGGAGGTGAGGACCCGTGATGCGCCCGGTGTTGCCGGAGAGGGCGATTTTCTCGCCCATGGCAACGCGCTGTCCATTGCTGACGAGCGGCTTCGACAGGTGCAGGTAACGCGTCTTGTAGCCATTATCGTGGCGGATGACGACATAACGGCCAGCCGCCGGATGATTGCCGACCTTTTCGACACGTCCATTGGCGGGGGCCTGTATGCTGGTCCCGATGGGCATGGCGAAGTCGGTACCCTTGTGAGGTCTGACCCGTCCGGTAACGGGGTGCTTGCGAGTCGGGTTGAAGTTGGAGCTGAGGCGATAGCGTCCATCGAAAGGATAGCGATTGAAGGCCGGATCGAGACTGTTGCCATCCGGCGTATAGAAGACGTTGTCGCTGTCGTTGCGAACCACGGTCAAATCCATGCGTTCACCCTGGTATTGTACTGCCAGTACCCGGGAGTCGAGACTCTGACCGTCGATGACGTCGGATTCCACCAGCACCTGAAAACTATCGCCGCGACGGGTGTCGCGGCGAAAGTCGAGTTTCTTTTCCAGCAGGCGCGATAGTTGACTGACCTCGGCGCTGGAAAGGCCGGTGGCCTGGGCCGAGCGAGCAAAGCTGCCGCTGACGGTACCGGCGAAGAGACGCTGGGTGGACTCGCCGGAACGCTCGATGGTGGTGACGTCATAGCTCCCCTCATCACGTTCCACCATGACGCCGCGGCGGACATCGTGCATGACCTTCATGGAGAGGAGTCTGCCGGTCTCGTCCAACTGGTAGTCGAAGCTGTTGCCGACCCGCCAGCGTGTGAGGGTTTTCTGGTCGGGAATCTGCTCCAGCAGTGTCAGGACCTCGCTGTATCCGAGCCCCAGGCGTTCCTGAGCGACCACCGCGAAGGTATCGCCCTGTTGGATCTGGTAGGTTTGCCACTCCGGTACGAAGGACTCCCGGGAGGCGATTTCCTGTTCCAGGATGATGGGGCCCTCGTCGAACATCGTAAATTCGTCTTCCGACACCTCTGCGTAGGAGGTGGCATCGGCGACCACGCCGCCATCATGATCTAGCATTCCGCTGGCAATGGTGCCGATCACCACCGCTATATGCAGGGATCCTTCGTCGAGCACCTTGCCGCCGATCTGCAGGGATTCATCCGGTGCATCTATGCGCTCGTTAAACGCGGCGGTGAGCGTGGACCCCGCCAGGGGAGTCGAATCCTCCTGAGGCCCGGCCGAGGCGGACTGGACAAGGTCCAGATCCACGATCTCGGTCGCCTTAAGGCTGGAAAGGGGCACATGATCCCGGGTGGCGTCGATGGCCCGAGTGGTGATTTTGATGGCGTCAGCGACGGCTCCCCGCTCGAATTGCAGTGAGGGAAGGCCGGTTCGCATATCGGGTTGAAGGGGGAGAATCACGGTGTCCAGAGTCTTATTTTCGCGCTGGACATCCTGGTAAGTGGTAACAATTTTCTGTGTGCCCAGCACGGTGACCATGGTGGCTACCGGTAATAATAATAACTTGTGCGTGCGGGGCAGCGAATGAAGGATTCGCAACATGGAGTTTTCGCCAGTGACAAGTGAAAAGAAAAAAAGGCTGCTGAACGATAACCCATCACGGCTGCCGTGCCTATACTGTATTAAATTACAGTACTCATGGAAGGCAAGATCTGGTCGCCTACTATCACCCGAACAGGCTGATATTATCACTACAGGGCAGGTGCCTGCTCATCGAAATATCACTCGCTATCCGGCGTGGATTTTTCGAAGATCATACCGTGCGTTTTGCACCATGGATGCAAGGAAGTCGAGATGTCCCGCGTGACCCTGGCCCAATGGCAGATGCTGGCTGCGGTGGTCGATCACGGGGGCTTTGCCAAGGCCGCCGAGGCGATTCACAAGAGTCCATCGACCCTCAATCACGCCGTTCATAAGCTAGAGGAACAGCTCGGGGTGCAGGTGCTCGAGCCGGTCGGGCGTCAGGTTCGCCTCACCGAAGCCGGCGAGATGCTGTTGCGTCGCGCCCGGCAACTGATCGAGGCGGCGGGTTCCCTGGAAGAAGTGGCCGCCAGCCTTGCCCAGGGCCTGGAGGCCGAAGTCGTTCTGGCCGTCGATCAGATCTTCTCGCCGGACAGCTTGGCACGAGCGCTCGAGACCTTTTCACTGGCCCTCCCGCCTGTCCGGGTACAGCTCCACGAGACCGTGCTCAACGGCGGCATCGAGATGCTCCATGACAAGAGCGCCGATATTGTCGTCTCGGGCATTTCTGCCCAGGGGTTTCTGGGTGAGCCCTTGGGGATGGTTCATTTCATCGCGGTGGCCCACCCTGACCATCCCCTGCATCGGCTAGCGCGGCCGCTCAACCTGCGCGACCTGGAACAGTATCGCCAGCTGGTGGTCAGGGATTCCGCCCAGCGCCATTCCTTGGATGCCGGTTGGCTCAAGGCCGAGCAGCGCTGGACCCTGAGCCATCTGGATACGTCCATCGACATGCTCGAACGTGGGCTGGGGTTTGCCTGGATTCCCGAGACACGATTGGGTCCGTCGCTGGAAAGGGGCAGGTTGGTGCCGCTGCGCCTGGAGGCTGGTGGCCTCCGTGAATACCCCATGCAGTTGATCTACCGCGACCGCGATCGAGCAGGACCGGCGACGCATGCCATGGCAGAGGCTCTGAGGAAGGCGGTAAGGGACGATTCCGACGCCCGGGACACTTTCGAAGCAGTCGAATGATTGGGCCGATTACCTGCGCTTGAGCCGCCAGGGATTCGGTCTAAGCTGTAGCCTTTCCTGGCAGTTGAACGAGGAGGGCTCCATGGGCCTGTTGATAGATGGCGTCTGGCATGATCAGTGGTACGACACCGGCAAGCATGGTGGTGAATTCGTGCGCGAATCCGCCAAGCTTCGCGACTGGATCACGCCGGACGGCAGCCCAGGGCCCGATGGCCGGCCGGGGCTGCCCGCCGAGGCGGGGCGTTACCACCTCTATGTATCCCTGGCCTGCCCCTGGGCCCATCGCATCCTCATCATGCGCAAGCTCAAGGGGCTGGATGAGGTCATCGGTGTCTCCCATGTCAGTCCCCTGATGCTCGACAAGGGCTGGACCTACCGGGTGGAAGAGGGCTCCAGCGGCGATCCGATCAATGGCGTCAGTTTCCATCACGAGCTCTATACCCAGACTGATCCGGACTATACCGGTCGTGTGACTGTGCCGGCCCTCTGGGACAAGCAGCCTTCACGCATCGTCAACAACGAATCCGCGGACCTGCTGCGGATGCTCAATGGGGCCTTCGACGGCGAGACGGGCAATCGCCTGGATCTCTACCCGGAGGATCTTCGCGAGACCATCGATGCCGTCAATGCCGACGTCTATGACCACATCAATAACGGCGTCTACAAGTCCGGCTTCGCCACCGAGCAAGGGGTCTACGAGAAGCATGTGGTGGCGCTGTTCGAGGCGCTGGATCGCATGGAGAGACGCCTGGCCGAGCATCGCTACCTGGCCGGTGACTGGTTCACCGAGGCCGATATCCGTCTGTTCACGACCCTGGTTCGCTTCGATGCGGTCTATCACGGCCACTTCAAGTGCAATCTGAGGCGCATCGAGGACTACCCGAACCTCTCGCATTACCTGCGCGAGCTCTACCAGTGGCCGGGCATCGAGGAGACGGTGAATTTCGACCACATCAAGCGCCACTACTATTACAGCCACGACAACATCAATCCGACGCGCATCGTGCCTCATGGGCCCCTGCTCGACCTCCACAGGCCCCACGACCGAGATCGCCTGCCGGGCCGGGGGATTCGCGAGACGCCGTGATCTCGCCCGGATCGGGAAGGGGTGCATGGGGGCTGGAAGGCATGAGGGGGTGGAAGAAGAGCCTAGACCATGGTAGTATGCGTGCTCCTCGCATGTGCTGACCCCACCATCATGACGACGCCACCTCCTCCCGACGGGCGAGGCAAGCGCCGAAACGCCAGGCCAACGGCCGCCAGCGTTCGAATTGTGTAGATGGAGCGCCTCGATTTGTTGCCACTGCGGCAGCATCGGCGCAATTGGTCGCCACACCAGCCCGAGGGTCATCCATTCGATGATCCGGGCCGGATGCCAGGTGCGACCGGTGTCCCCGACTCCGCTGTTATGTCCTGCCCCCAGGCAGGCTGATTGACTCTGTTGACCGAGTCAGGGATGCCATTGTTTATCTGCCGGCGATGCCGGCTCACCAAGGTGTGATAATGACCTCGACTTCTGTCGCTTCGCCGAGTTTCGACGACCTGGCCCTGCTGCCCGATGTACTTTCTGCCGTCAGGGCCCAGGGTTACGACACCCCGTCACCGATCCAGGCGCAGACCATTCCTGCGTTGCTGGAAGGCCGTGACATGCTGGGCCAGGCCCAGACCGGTACCGGCAAGACCGCTGCCTTCGCCCTGCCATTGTTGTCGCGAATCGACCTGACTCGCCGCGAGCCTCAGGTACTGGTGCTCGCGCCGACTCGTGAACTGGCCCAGCAGGTGGCTATCTCCTTCGGCAAGTACGGCCAGAACCTCAAGGGACTGGAAGTGGCGACCCTCTGTGGCGGCCAGGAATATCGCGAGCAACTGTCCGCCCTGCGGCGTGGCGCCCATGTGGTCGTGGGTACCCCGGGGCGGGTGATCGATCACCTGGATCGTGGCAGCCTCAAGCTCGACGGGCTTTCCGCCCTGGTGCTCGACGAAGCCGACGAGATGCTGCGCATGGGCTTCATCGATGACGTCAAGCGCGTCGTTGCCGATACCCCCAAGAACGCCCAACGGGTGTTCTTCTCCGCGACCCTGCCGACCGAGATCGAGCGCATCGTCAACCGTTACCTGGTCGATCCGGTGAAGGTCGCCATTGCCTCCGCGGAGGGCACGGCGGCGAGCATCGAGCAATTCCTGGTGCGTGTCGATGGCGGTGCCAAGCTGGAGGCCCTGGCTCGCATCCTCGAGGTCGAACCCGTCGACGGTGCCATCGTCTTCGTGCGTACCCGTGCGGCCTGTACCACCCTCACCGAACAGCTCAGCGCCCGTGGCCTCAATGTCGCCAGCCTCTCCGGCGACCTGGACCAGAGTCTGCGCGAGCGTACCGTCACCCGCCTCAAGCGGGGCAAGGTCGACATCCTGATCGCCACCGACGTGGCCGCCCGCGGCCTCGACGTGTCGCGACTGACGCATATCATCAACTATGACCTCCCCCAGGATGCCGAGGCCTATACCCACCGTATCGGTCGTACCGGCCGTGCCGGTCGTACCGGGGTCGCCATCACCTTCGTCGGCTTCCGCGAGGGTCGCAAGGTCGGCTGGATCGAGCAGGCCACCGGTCAGTCCCTGAGCGAGATGGCGGTGCCCGATGAGTCGGCCATTCGCGCCCATCGTGACGAGGCCTTCCACCAGCGCGTGATCGCGGCCCTGACTGCGGGTGCCGACGAGCAGCGTGCCCTGGTCGAGCGTCTGATCGCCGAAGGCCATGATCCCATCGAGCTGGCCTGTGCCTTCTCGGCCATGGCGCGTGCCGACGAGGCGCCCATCGGTCGTCTGCAGCCGCCGCGCAAGGAGCGCACCGAGCGCTCGCCCCGCGATGGCAAGCCGGCGGCGCGCCGCGAGCGTGGCTCCAGCGAGGGCATGACACGCTATCGCGTCGCCGTGGGTCACCAGGATGGGGTCAAGCCTGGCCAGCTGGTGGGTGCGCTGGCCAACGAGGGGGGTATCGAGGGGGCGCGGATCGGTCGCTTCGATATCCGTAGTGCCTTCTCGGTGGTTGAGCTCCCCAGCTCGCTGCCCGCCAGCATCCTGGCCAAGATGGCGCGTGCCCGGGTGGCCGGTCGTCCGCTGGAAATCAGCGAGGATGGTGGCGCGCTCGAGCGTGCCCCGCGTCGTCGTGCCGACGGCGATGCACCAATCCGGCGTCGTACCAGCGCCTGATCGCCGCCGGGCCTGAGCCCGGCGTCATCTCGAGCCTAGCGTTATCTTGAATAGGCCCCGTCCCGGCAATGCCGAGGCGGGGCCTTCTCGTGTCCAGGTTTTGTTTGGGGGAGTCGTCACGGGCTCAGGCGCCTGACAGTCGCTCGCCCAGTGCCTGCATGAAGCGGCATCCCTGTTCGAGCTGCTCGATCGCCAGAAACTCGTCGGGCTGGTGGGCCTGGCCGATGCTGCCCGGGCCACAGATCACCGTGGGCAATCCCACGCGCTGGAACTGGCCGGCCTCGGTGGCATAGGCCACGGCGCCGGCGGGCCTTTCCCCCACCAGGGCCTGGCAAAGCGAGAGCACGGCGGCATTGTTGTCGTCGGCCAGGGCAGGGACGGTGGTGTTGAGCGCCTCGGTGACGATGGCGGCCTCGGGAGCC
>JAGXGN010000098.1 GCA_024636705.1 Halomonas sp. | reverse complement strand
TGGCGGTGGAGGTCACCGCCGAGCTCGACACCGAGACGACCTCCGCCGACCGCGTGCTCGATGCCGTCTCAGCCGAGGTGCTGCCGAGTCTGGCCAGCACGTACCGCCTGCGCTACAGCTTCGAGGGGCGCGCCGCCGACCAGCGCGAGACCTTCGCCGACATGCGTACCGGGCTGCTGATCGGCCTGGGCTTGATGTATGGGGTGCTGGCCTGGGTCTTCGCTTCCTGGAGCCTGCCGCTGATCGTCATGGCGATCATCCCGCTGGCGCTGGTCGGGGCCCTGTTGGGGCACTGGATGCTGGGCCTCAATCTGACCATGCTTTCGCTGTTCGGGCTCTTCGGCCTCTCGGGCATCGTGGTCAACAACGCCATCATCCTGGTGGCGTTCTATCGTCACCAGCGCCACAAGGGACTCGCCATCGAGGCGGCACTCAACGAGGCGGTGGTGCAGCGCGTGCGTGCCGTGCTGCTCACCTCGCTGACCACCATCGGCGGGCTCACGCCGCTGCTCTTCGAGACCTCGCTGCAGGCGCAGTTCCTGATTCCCATGGCGGTCTCCATCGCCTTCGGCCTGGCCTTCTCCACCCTGCTGGTGCTGGCCGTGATCCCGGTGCTGCTCAGCTACCTGGAGCGGCTGCGTGAGCGCCTGGGGCGCAATGACGCCTACACGCCTGCCTGATGGGATTGCTTGGGGTCTGTTGGACGAGAGGCTGTCAGGCCGCGGGTAAATCGTCGACGGGAAGGGGGCGACTGAAGAGAAACCCCTGATAGGCACTACAGCCCTGGGAGGCGAGCCATTCCTTCTGTTCCTGTAGTTCGACGCCTTCCGCCATCACGGTCAGGCCGAGACTGTCGGCGAGCAGGATGGTGGCGCGTACGATGGCGGCATCGGCGGTGTCATCCAGCACATCCCGGATGAAACTACCGTCGATCTTGAGCTTCTCCAGCGGCAGGCGCTTGAGATAGCCAAGTGATGAATAACCGGTGCCGAAATCATCCAGGGCGAAGCTCACCCCGAGGGCCTGAAGGGTCATCATGATCTCGCGCATCGCCTCCGGGTCTTCCATGAGCAGGCTCTCCGTGACCTCGAGTTCCAGGCGTGCCGGATCGGCACCCGACGTGCTCAGGATCTCCCGGACCTGGTCGACGAAGTCCGGTTGCCGGAATTGCACCGCGCTGACATTGACGGCAATGGTCAGGTTCTTCCTGCCGGGGTCATCGGCCCAGAGGGCCAGTTGCCGACAGGCGGTTTCGAGGACCCAGCGGCCGATGGGCAGGATCAGACGGCTTTCCTCGGCGATGGGAATGAAGATCCCCGGAGAGATCATGCCATGTGTCGGGTGCGACCATCGCAGCAGGGCCTCGACACCGGTCATCCTGCCCCTCATGTCAACCTGAGGCTGGTAGTGGAGGCTGAGTTGGTCGCGCATCAGGGCGAGGCGGAGGTCATTCTCCATGTTCAGGCGCGCCATGATTTCGTTCTGCATGGCCGCCTCGAAGAAACGCAGGCCATTACCACCCTCGGCCTTGGCGCGATTGAGGGCGATATCGGCCTGCTGGAGCAGCGCATCCACCTTGGCCTCCCGGGATGAAAGCGTGATGCCGATGCTGCCGGTGACCCTGGGCAGAGTGGGATCCCGGTCGTGGAGGGCCGGCAGTGACGCCAGCAGGCGGTCGCCGATGCGCTCGACATCCAGCGCGGCCTGGTGAAGCGTCTTGTCGAGATTCTGGACCAGCAGGACGAACTCGTCGCCGCCGAGTCTGGCCAGGGTGTCTCCCTCCGCGGTCAGGTCGAGCAGGGCCATGGAGACCTCATTGAGCAGTCGATCCCCTTCGCTGGGCCCGAGGGCGTCATTGATGACCCGGAAATGATCCAGGTCGATGAACATCAGGGCGATAAGGCCCCCGCTGCGATGGGATGTCTTGACTGCCACGGTCAGTCGATCGAGCAGCAGCCGACGGTTGGGAAGCCCGGTGAGGCCGTCATAATAGGCAAGCTGATGATTGTGCGAGAGGACCTCGCGAAAGTCGGTGATGTCCGTGGAGATGCCGCAGAGTGACTGGAGGGTTCCATCGGGGTTGAACAGTGGCAGCTTGATGGAGAGAAAGGTATAGGTCTTGCTGTCACCGGCACGGGTGTTCTGCTCTTCGCGCGTGAGCGCCTCGTGCTTTTCGATGATGGTGCGATCCATTGCCTGCAGTTCCAGGGCGGTGTCGGCATCGAAGAGATCCTCGTCGCGACGGCCGATGATATCCTCCTCGGATAGCCCGAAGAAGTCACAGACCTTGCGATTGACATAGGTATAGCGAAGGTCCGGTGACTTGATGAAGATGCAGGCCTCGACGCTGTCGAGAATGGTGGCGAGCTTGTCCTCGCTGGCCTTGAGTTGTGCGGTGCGACGGGCTACACGACGTCTGAGCAGCCAGTTGAAGCCGAGTACGGCCATCAGGAGCGCGATGGCCAGGGCCAGGCTCCAGATCAGGATGGGCGGGATGAACCGCGAGGCTGGTGACTCGATCTGCCATTTCTTTAGCACTGTGTAGTAGAGCGAGTCGGGTGATGCCTTCCATTCGATGATCGATCTGTCGATGGCATCCAGCACCTCGGGGTACCTGCCAAGGCTCGTGGCTACGAAGAGGGCGGCCGGCTGAAAGATCAGGGATGTTTCGCGCAAACCGAAGCGTGTGGCCTGCCATTCCCCGAAATGACGGTTAGCCACGGCGGCGTCGGCATCACCTTGCTGTGCAGCCTTGAAGCCTTCCTCGAAGCTTTCCACCTCGACGAAGACGATTTCAATACCGAAGTTCTCGGCGAGATTGTCCAGATAGTCTCTCTGGATAGCGCCCACCGGCACGGCAAGACGCTTGCGGTCCAGGTCGAGCATGCTGTCCAGGGTGTTTTCGCCTGCCTGGTAGATCTGCGACCAGCTGTGCAGCATCGGCCGTTCATGGAAGTCGAACTCTTCGGCTCGAGTCGGGTTCCAGGCCAGGTCGGGCAAGAGATCGATCCGGCCATCGCCAAGTTGGTCGAGGCAGGTCTGCCACAGGCAGGGGACGGGTTCCAGTGTCCATCCCTCACGCTCGGCGATGGCCGTGAGAAGGTCGCCGAAGATTCCCGAGGGGCGCCCACCCTCGTCCAACAGCAATTTGGGCGGGTTGTGGTAGATGCCCACGCGCAGGGAGTCGCTTTCTGTCTGAGCATGCGAAGAAGTGACCACGGCGATGCTCAGCAGGGAGGTGGCGAATGTAGAGCGAAACCCGCGTGACCTGATGAGGTTGAACATCCTGGTTCCATTCATCCGTATATAGTGAATCTTCGATCATGAAACCGGGATTTACCAGAATTCTCTAGGGTTCCGATCGGGATCAACGGCCAACCCTACACCTCCCGGGGGTAAGGCCGTAGAATGCACGCCATTCCATTCACGCACCGAGCCCGGTGCCATGACGGTGAATCCTACGCAATGTCAGACGCTACCCTGGCCCGAGAAGTCGGGCTGCGCAGAACCTTCGCGATCATCTCGCACCCTGACGCCGGCAAGACCACCATCACCGAGAAGATGCTGCTGTTCGGCAACGCCATCCAGCTCGCCGGCTCGGTCAAGAGCAAGCGCAATGATCGCCATGCCACCTCCGATTGGATGAAGATGGAGCAGGAGCGTGGCATCTCCGTGACCACCTCGGTGATGCAGTTCCCCTACAAGGGCCGGATCGTCAACCTGCTGGATACCCCGGGGCACGAGGACTTTTCCGAGGATACCTATCGGACCCTGACGGCGGTGGACTCGGCGCTGATGGTGATCGACTGCGCCAAGGGCGTCGAGGCACGCACCATCAAACTGATGGAGGTCTGTCGCCTGCGCACCACGCCGATCCTCACCTTCATCAACAAGATGGACCGCGACGTGCGCGATCCCGTCGAGGTAATGGACGAGGTCGAGGAGGTATTGAACATCCAGTGCGCACCCATGACCTGGCCGATCGGCATGGGGCGTCACTTCAAGGGTGTCTACCATCTCTACAATGATGTCATCCATCTGTATACCCAGGGGCAGGGCAGTCATATTCCCGAGGATCGTCGCATCGAGGGACTGGACAGCCCGGAGGTAGACGAGGTGCTCGGCGAGGATCAGGCCGAGGAGCTGCGCATGGAGGTCGAGCTGGTACGTGGCGCCTCCCATCCTTTCGACCATGAGGCCTACCTGCGGGGCGAGTTGTCTCCTGTGTATTTCGGTACCGCCCTGGGGAACTTCGGGGTCCGCGAGATGCTGGACGGGTTCGTGGAATATGCCCCCACCCCCCAGCCTCGCGAAACCGACAAGCGTGTCGTGGAAGCCGATGACGACCGCTTCACCGGCTTCGTGTTCAAGATCCAGGCCAACATGGACCCCAACCACCGCGATCGTATCGCTTTCCTGCGGGTGTGTTCCGGGAAGTACGAGAAGAACATGAAGATGCGACACGTGCGCATCGGCAAGGACATCAAGATCGCCGATGCTCTGACCTTCATGGCGTCGGATCGCACTCAGGTGGAAGAAGCCTGGTCGGGCGACATCATCGGGCTGCATAACCATGGCACCATCCAGATCGGTGATACCTTCACCCAGGGTGAGGACATGCGCTTCACCGGCATCCCGCACTTCGCGCCCGAGTTGTTCATGCGGGTGCGCCTCAAGGATCCGCTGAAGATGAAGGCGCTCCAGAAGGGCCTGCAGCAGCTCTCCGAGGAGGGGGCGACTCAGGTGTTTATGCCGATGGATAACAACGATCTCATCCTCGGCGCCGTGGGGTCCCTGCAGTTCGACGTGGTCGCCCACCGCCTCAAGGATGAGTACAAGGTCGATTGCGTCTACGAGGGGGTGAACGTCAACACCGCCCGCTGGATCTATAGCGACGATGCCAAGAAGCTCGAGGAATTCAAGCGCAAGGCCAGTGCCAACCTGGCCATCGACGGCGGCGGTTACCTGACCTATATCGCCCCGACACGGGTCAACCTGCAGATGACCCAGGAACGCTGGCCGGAGATTCGTTTCCAGCCGACCAGAGAACACTAAACTCCCCAGCGATCAGCAGGACAATGCCAAGCCGAGCGGCGTCGGGGACAGCTCGAAGCGGAGGTCCTATGCCAGGGATGGCATCGGTAGCGCCCAGGTATGGGTTCACAGCGCCTCCGCGCAGAGCTGTCGCCGGTTAAGCCGCGACTCGAGTCTCACTGCGGACGCGCCCGATGCTTATCGACGCCCACTGCCATCTGGACTTCCCCGACTTCGATGCCGACCGAGAGGCGGTGATCGAGCGGGCGAGGGCAGCGGGTGTGGGTCATTTTGTAGTGCCGGGCACGGCACGGCAACGCTGGTCGAGTTTGCTGGCGCTGGGTGAGCGCGTCAACGTCAGCGTCTGCCTGGGACTGCACCCCTATTTCATCGATGATCATCGCGATACGGATCTCGAGGCACTGAGAGAGGTCCTCGATGCCAATCCCGGTGTGGTGGCGGTAGGCGAGTGCGGTATCGATGCACGCTTCATGGAGAGCTGGGACGCCCAATGGCACTATTTCGATGCCCAGCTTCATCTCGCCAAGCAACGACGACTGCCGGTTGTCATCCACTGCGTACGCGCCAACGATAAGGTGGCCAAGCGGCTGCGCGAGCTGGCGCTTCCCGCCGGCGGGCTGATCCATGCCTTCACCGGCTCTCCCGAGCAGGCAAGGAAGTTTCTCGACCTGGGCTTCGTGCTGGGGCTCGGCGGGGCAGTGACCTATGATCGGGCGAAGCGTCTGCACCGGGCGGTGAAATCGCTACCCGAAGACGGCTTCGTGCTGGAGACCGATAGCCCCGATATGCCGCTCGCGGGCCACCAGGGCGAGCGCAATGAGCCGGCAAGAGTCGCCGAGGTGTGCCGGGTCGTGGCGGATCTGCGCGGCGAGTCGGCACAGCGGGTGGCCGAAGCAAGCGCGGCCATAGCCAGGCGGTTGTTCGGCCTGGATGCTCGCTGAAGCCTGAGCTCGTCTTGCCTCGTTAGGCTTGCCGCGGACATGCGTCAATCTCTTGCCGCCAGGGTCTCGGGATCCAGGCGCTCGATCGAGTAGGGCAGCTTGAGCAGCTTGAGCTTCTGTCCGGCGACATGCAGTGGGCCGGTATCTTCCCTGGTACTCAATACCGCCAGGATCTCGGCCTGGTGGTAGGCATCCAGCTCGGCAGACACCACCTCGCCGAGTCGCTTGCCATCGCCATCCTCGACGGCGCTCCCCAGTTCGGGTAGAAGGGCGCCGTCCAGTTGTGCCCTCACCATGCGCTTCTTGACCTGTCCGCGGAAGTGGGCGCGGGCGACCACTTCCTGCCCGGTATAGCATCCCTTCTTGAAGCTGATGCCGCCGAGCGCCTCCCAATTGATCATCTGTGGCAGGTAGGCGTCCGACTGGCCGTCATTCAGCCAGACCAGGCCGGCCTGGATGTCATGCAGCCGCCAGATGGCATTGTCGACCGGGGTGGCCTGGTCGCAGAGGCGACGCCAGGTGTCGACGGCCTGATCCCTCGGCAGGCAGACCAGCAGGCGAGGGCGTGGCCCCGGGTGGCCGAGGACCTGAATGCCATCGTTGCCGGCCTGGTGCCAGGCGGCCGGCGCGACGATATCGAAGTGGACCTCGGCAAGCGCCGCGGCTTCCCGGCCGATCAATCCGAGCAAGGCCAGGTCGTCACCTGCCTCCAGCGTCACCTTATAGAAGGGAGCGAATTTCCCGAGATGAGTGGCGAGCGAGTCGACCAGGCTGTGGTGCATCAAGAGCCGGAAATGATCGTCGGCCACCCGCCATAACTGAGCATTGGCCAGCACCCGGCCCTTCGGTGTGCAGAACACGGTCAGGGGCGCGAAGTCGCCATCGGCCAGGGATACCTGGGCGCTGGTCTGGCCCTGGAGGAAGGTCTCCGCGTCTTGACCCCGGATATCCAGGACACAGAGATGCACGAGCGGGGTAATGACCGTACCGTCCAGCGCCAGCCTCGCCTGATCCGGGGTAGCAAAATCGATCCGATCGTCTCTCGGTCGCTGCGCGGCGAGCTCGGCTGTCCAGTCGGTCATGGGCTCCCTCCGGGGGAAGATGTGTAGTGATGAAATCCGGTTCTACAACGCAGGGTATGCGGGCGATGCGGGGAGATTGCAACCGCTGCCGAGCTATCCGGCCCATGGTAGAATCCGCCGGTCGAGGATCCACCACAGGATGTCACACCCGGAGGCCTTCACCATGCAGCAGTCGCTCAGTTTTCAGGGCGTAGAATCCGCCGACCAGGTCAATCGCATCACCACCGCGCTGATGATGCTCGATGGCGTGGACAGTGCGGAAGTCGGGCGTCACGGTGCCGACGTGGAAGGCACTGCCAGTCGAGAGGCGCTGGTTCGGGCCATCAGGGCCCTGGCGCTCCCCATCGTTGTTCGTTGATCAGGCCGAGGCCAGACCATGAAGCAGACCATAGAAATCATCAGCGAGCGCAATCGCGTCCATCGCCAGCGTGTGCAGATCGAGGGATTCGAGGATCTCTTCGTCGACGTGCCCAAGGCATTCGGTGGGGAAGACAGCGCTCCCGACCCCCACGACTACTTCGACCTGTCCCTGGGGGCCTGCAAGGCGATCACCGCCCAGATGTATGCCAATCGCAAGCAATGGCCGCTTCAGGGGGTCAGTGTCACGGTGAATCGAGATGACAGTGGGGAACGCAAGGGGATCTATCGACTCGAAGTGGCGATGACCTTCCACGGTATCGATGATCCGGACCAGCAGGCGCGACTCGAGGAGATCAGCGACAAGTGTCCGATCCATCGCCTGATGACTGCCTCCACCGTCGACGTCACCACCCTGACCGTGCCGGCCTGACCCTTAACTAGGAAACTCGATGAGCAAGCCCTTCCGTCTGCAGTCGAAATTCGAACCCGCCGGTGACCAGCCCACGGCCATCGACAGTCTGGTGGGCGGTCTGGAGTCGGGGCTTGCGCATCAGACGCTACTCGGGGTGACCGGCTCCGGGAAGACCTTCACCATGGCCAACGTGGTGCAGCGCCTTCAGCGCCCGACCATCGTCATGGCCCCGAACAAGACCCTGGCGGCCCAGCTCTACGGTGAATTCAAGGGGTTCTTCCCGGAT
>JAGXGN010000097.1 GCA_024636705.1 Halomonas sp. | reverse complement strand
GAGCAGGACACCGGCCTGGCCCGCGATCCGCTGCCCGCCAGCGTGGTACCGCCCCACGTGTCCGACCACCTGATCCGTGACTGGCAGGCCCACCTGGCCCAATGGCGCGACGCCCAGGCCAAGGTCGAGGGCGAGGTCGCCCACCTGCCGCGCAAGCACAACGGCTGCATCGTCGAGCCGCTCAAGCATCACGCCTACCCGCGCAGCAGCGCGGCCAACTTCGCCAAGCGAGGCATCTAACATGAACACGCCACAACAGATCGACAACCCCGTCGCCCCCGAAGGCTTCCGCTACGACGCCAAGGGCCGCCTGGTCCCCGAATCGCAGATCAAGGAAGTCGACAAGCTGCGCGACGAGCTGGTGCTCGCCATCGTCGATCGCGCCACCGAGCTGCGCGCCCTGCTGGCCGCCTTCAAGGCCAACACCTTCTCGGAGATCGAGGCCTTCGTCGCGACC
Organism: Halomonas sp.; assembly: GCA_024636705.1. Lineage (GTDB taxonomy): Bacteria > Pseudomonadota > Gammaproteobacteria > Pseudomonadales > Halomonadaceae > Halomonas. Next base: position 7,852 of record JAGXGN010000097.1, on the reverse strand, counting down.
AGCGCCCAGGAATACGACGCCCACATCGGCGGCAAGAAGGGCAACGTCACCCTGGTCAGCTTCGACGGCCAGTACAAGGTCATGCGCGCCATCCAGGAAAGCATCACCTTCGACGAGCGCCTGCAGGCCGCCAAGGCCCGCATCGACGAATGCCTCAAGGAATGGACCGCCGACGCCCGCCCCGAGATTGCCACCCTCGTACAGGACGCCTTCCGGGTCGATTCCGCCGGCAACATCCGCACCGGCCAGGTGCTCGGCCTGCGCCGCCTGGACATCCAGGACCCGCGCTGGCGGCTGGCGATGGATGCCATCTCTGACGCCGTCCAGGTCACCGGCTCCAAGAGCTACGTGCGCATCTACAAGCGCGACACCCAGGGCCGCTACCTGCCCATCAGCCTCGACATCGCGGGGGTGTGAGATGGGAGATCGCAAGCGAGGGCTTTACCCGAAATACCGTGTCGAGCGAATTGACGGGAAGCCGATAAAAGGCGGGTTTTGTCTCGTCCTGGAGATGGGTGACCCCAACACATGGCCTGCTATCCATGAGTACGCAGATACGTTACGCGGCCGGGGGTTTGAATCGCTGGCTAACGACATTGAGCGAGAGCTGGCTCACCAATATCGCGGAGGTGTTTCGTGACTAACCCAATCCAACAGCCGGCCCGCCACGGGCCGCGCTGCACCATCACCATCGAGCAGGGCGAAAAGGGCGTGATCATCGCCGCCGAGTTCGGCGGCCCGCTGGATCTCGCCGACCCACGGCTGACCCAGATGCTCGCCCTCACCGCCACCAACGCCATCAACGACCACCTGGCCACCCTGCGCCAGGCCGGCTAGGAGGCCGCCATGCACGAGATCGCGCAACGCTGGAGCTCCCGCAAGTTCTGGGCCGCCATGCTCTGGCAGGCGCTGATGGTCAAGCTGCTGGCCACCGGCATCCTGCCGGTGGCCGTCTTCGAATCGCTCACCTGGCTCCTGCTGGGTGGGTACTTCCTGGGCAACGTCGCCCAGAAATGGCTGCTGAAGGAAAAATCATGAACACGCCGATCTTTATCCGCGTTCGCGACGCCAACAACACCTACGCCGCCACGCACGGCGGCATGCGGGCCACCTGCACCCAAGGCCCCCGGCAAGCCGCCCAGCGCCTCGCCGAGAAGCTCTGGCCAGACCGCAACGTCCAGCTCACCGATGCCGGCACCGACAACAGCGACAACGCCAAGGGTGCCCAGCACTGCTTCCGGGTGAACCTCGAGGGAGGTAAGTCATGATTATCGCTGTTGATATGGCCACTAAAAATCATGCACTCGTACCAAGCCGGTCGCTTGTCAGCCGGCGCTGCGCCTCGATGCTGATTATCGAGGTCGGGGGTAACGGGTTTATTCGCTGCGGCGATCCGCTTGAGCCGGTGCCGGTGCCTGACGATGAGCTGGTGCGCGTGAAGAGCGCGGGATGGACATCGCACTGGCGGGCGGCCCACGAACAGGATTGGGGGCTCGCGACGCACTATCGGCCGCTATGCGTGCGGCATCTGACGGAGGGAGGTGACTCGTGAGCCAGCTCTCGACTCAGGCGATCGACACCTGTCAGCGCCACTACCAGGGCGGCAAAGGGTGCGGGAAATGCCCAATTCAAGCGCCTTGCAGCGCCCCTCACCCGTGGGGACAGGAAGGCATCGACCGCTGGAGATTACGCATCAACAAGGCAGCCGAGAAAACCTGAGCGAAACGCCCCTCCGGGGGCGTCTGCCGGGCGTGGTGGCCCGGCACTGATGAGCAGCCAAATCAACTTGGAGATATACCGTGACGAAGAAAGTGAGAATCGAGAATGCAGATAGTGCGGACTATCAAGTGGTCGTCCAGGTCTTCGATAAAAGGGAGAAAGACGGAGAGCCTGACGCCCTTGTGAATGAGGTCGTGCTTAGCAACCCCTGCGATATCACGGGAGACGACATCTACTTGACGAGCACTCGCTATCTCGTGGTGAAGGAAGTGGATACCGGCAAGTAGCGAAACGCCCGGCTCTTGTGAAGAGCGGGGCGTCTGCCGGGCGTGGTGGCCCGGCACTGATGAGCAGCCGAGGAGAGAACAAGATGCGCCAGTCGTTAGCCATCACCGAGATCGGCCCAGAGCGCTGCTGCAACAAGTGCGGCGACTGGTGGCCCGACGATGCCGAGTTCTTCTTCATGGACAAGGGCAAGACGCGCCAGCCCTGCAAGGCCTGCTACTACCAGCTGCCCTCAGTGATTGCGAAGCGCGAACGCCGCCTGGCGGCCAGGGAGCCCGCTCATGATCAGTAAAGGCAAGCTGGCCCAGATCCACATCGCCAAGGCCCAGCTCGGCCTCTCCGACGACGAGTACCGCGTGATTCTCGCCCGCACCGCCGGGGTCAGCAGTGCCAAGGATCTCACCAACCGCAACGTCGGCAACGTGCTCAACGAATTCCGCCGGCTCGGCTTCGTGCCCAAGCCGGCCAAGCGCGCCGGCCGCCAGGCGCCACGGCCACCCGCCACCCGTGGCCGGGTAATGGCCAAGATCGAGGCCATGCTCACCCACGCCGGGCGCCCCTGGGCCTACGCCGATGGCATGGCCCGGCACATGTTCAAGGTCGAGCGGGTCGACTGGCTCGACGACGCCCAGCTGCACAAGCTGCTGCAGGCGCTGATCATCGACGCTCGCCGCCACGGAGGAGAAGGCTGACATGACCAACCCCGATCACGAGCGCGCCATGGAGCTGTTCGGCGACGACCTGCCCGACGATTTGCTCGAGCACATCGACGACCCCGAGATACTCAAGAAGTGGCCCCAGGGCCTGGCCGACATGCTCACCGTGATCGAGGCCGCCCTGGTGCGCGACGGCCAGCCCACCGAGACCGCCCGCCAACAGGCCTTTCTCGCCGTGCGGGCCCTGGCCAGCTATGCCGGTGGCCGCAGCCTCTACGTCCCCAAGGGCGAACAGCTCGACATCGCCCTGCGCGACCGGCAGATCTGGGAGCAGCACAACGGCCACAACGTCGACGCCCTGGCGCGGCGCTACCACCTCACCGAGGTGCAGATCTATTCCATCCTCGCCCGGCAGCGCAAGCTCGCTCGCCGTCGGGTGCAGCCCGATCTACTCTGATAGGCTCAACAACCCATAGAGCAAGGGGATAGCCCAATGCGTGACAACGAATCTGAACGGCAAGGCATCAAGGGACTGGATATCGTCGGCATCATGCTGATCCTGATGTCCGTGGTGCTAATTCTGGCCTTCGGGTCGCCTCAAGAGGATCCGGTGCTGGGTGGTTACGGCCTGAACCAGCTCGCCCCCTTGCTGCCCGCGCTTATCGGGTGTTGCCTGGTGATCTTGGCCAGGTTCACCAAGTAGACGCACTCCCATTGCAGCGGTGGTTTACCCTTCAAGGCGCTTAGCAGAGCCCTGTGCCATGCTGATCTAACACCAAAAATCAGGAGGTCACATGGGACTTTTCGGCAAGGTGAAAGAATGGTTTTCCCCAAAGGGTAACGAACAGAATAATCGGGGTGATGAAAAGCTTGCTCCACAGGGTGCTCCGCTTCCCAGAATCCAAATTCCAAGCGATGAGGAATTTTCCCAGCGTGGCTGGATCGTAGGCAACTGGTTCAACCACGCCAATCTGACAAGCATTCTCAATGTTCCGGATGGCTGGGACGAGGCAAGGATGCGGTTACAGAAAGTCGCCTATGAAATCACCCGAGCCAGCCATCCCCAGGACCAACAAGACTGGTACCGGCAAATGGCAGCCACGTTTGTGCAGCAGGATCCGCTTTATCTCGACTCCATTGACCGCATCAAGGATGCGATCAGGGAGTCACCGGGCTTGATCCAGAGTGAGATCTACAAGGGTCGGTCCGATAAGGAGAAGGAAGGCGCACGCTACATTCTCTACTATGCCGAGGTCCTCGGTGATATCACTCGTGAGAAGTCAGGAAGATCCTATCGTCTTAACTTGCCTGCCGATTGAGGCCAGAAGGTCTCAGACTTTACAGCCACCCATCGTTCGGCGTTGAATAGTTGGGCTGAGGTCTTTTCCATCCTCAGATCCATCGAGTACAAGCCAAGCCCCGCCCCGTGCGGGGCTTTTTCATAAAGGCCTTGATTCCCGTCCCATGCCACAACGCCTCTAGCCTGAAGGCTCAAGCAACACTTTGAGCCCTACTCATACCCTCAGGCGAGGTGCCCCGTGCTTTCCAACACCCTTATCGACAAGTTCCGCGCCGCCCCCTGGCTGCTGGCCGCCCTGGTGATGGCCACCATCGTCGGCGTGCTCTACCCCCATCAGCTCGGCGTGCTGCTCTGGTCGCTGACCAAGCTCAGCTTCGGCGCCTACCTCGGCTACTGGATCGATCGTTCGATCTTCCCCTATGCCCGCCCCGGCGACGCCCTGCCCTCGGCCATCGAGCCGGAGAGCAACCCGGATAGCGACTGGCTGCCGCTGCTGGTCGAGGACGGGCTGCTACAGCCCGAGCTACTGATGCTGCGCCGCGCCATCATCATCGCCGCGGCCGTGCTGGCCCTGGGCCTGGGGGTCTGACGTGACTCGCCTCTTCGCCGCCCGCCTGCTCGGGGTGCTGATGCTCGCCTTCGTGGCCCTGGCCGCCTGCCAACCCGCTGCCGCCCAGGGTATTCCCGCCACGGCCGAGCGCTACCACCGCGAACTCACCCGCGTGGTGCAGCAGGAATGGGGGCTGGATGGCCGCGTCAGCGTGCACGCCGCGCAGATCCACCAGGAAAGCGCCTGGCGGCCCGGCGTCAGTTCCCACGCCGGCGCCCAGGGCCTCAGCCAGTTCATGCCCGGCACCTCGAAGTGGATCGCCGAGATCTACCCCGATCTCGGCCAGGCCGCGCCGTACTCGCCCGGCTGGGCCATGCGGGCCCAGGCCCGCTACAACAAGTTCCACTGGCGGCGCTTGAGTGGCACCGCCAACGCCTGCGAACGCTGGGCGATGGCCATGAGTGCCTACAACGGCGGGCTGGGCTGGGTGAACCGTGATCGCCGCCTGGCCACCGCCGCGGGGGATGACCCCGCCCGCTGGTTCGGCCATGTGGAGCGCCACACCCACCGCGCCGGCTGGGCCAAACGCGAGAACCGCGGCTATGTGCGCCGCATCCTGCTCGAGCTCACCCCGCGCTACGTCACTGCCGGCTGGCAGGGCGGTGCCCCATGCTGAGAACCCTGGTGCCCACCTGGGTATGGGCGGCCGTTCTCGGCCTGGCCGCTACCGGCGGCCTGGGCTGGTGGGGCATCCAGGCCTGGGAAGCCCGCGTCACAGAACGCGAGGCGCTTACCCAGCAGCTCGAGGCGCTGGAGGCCAACCGCGACCGCTGGCACAGCCGCGCCCTGGAGGTATTTGGCCAGATGGAGGCGCAACGCCAGCGCGCCCGCCAGGCCGAGCAGGCCGTGGAAACCCTGCAACAGGCCCTCGCCGAGCGTGAGACCGCCTACCGCCAGGCCCGCCAGCGCGTGCGCCAGGCGCCGGAGCAGGACGATGGCCCCGTGGCCCCGGTGCTGCGCCAGGCCCTGGAGGATCTCCCGCATGCTCATGATCAATGATGTGCTGCGCTATCTCGTGGCCTTCGGCATCGTCGGCGGGCTCATGCTGCTGGTGGTCGTGACCATAGAAGGCCGCCTGGGCCGCTGGGCCATGCTGGTGCTGTGGGCGCTGGTGCTGTCATTGCTGTTCAGCCTTTCCGGCTGCTCGAGCACCCCGCCACGTCCGGCGGAACCGCCACCACTGCCAGCGCCGATCCTGTGTGCCGCCCCGCCAGGAATGACCGAGGCACAAGCCGAGCCGGATCGCCCGGCCGGCGAGCTCACACAGCGCGATGTCGCCAGCTACCTGCTTGCGTTGCACCGCTGGGGCTGGCGGGGCTGGCGTCAGCTGCAAGGCGTTAGAGACTACGCCGCGCAGTGCCGATCTAACGCGACCGACGAACAACCCGAAGCGCCGAGGGAATAATGGAAACCATCGACTGGAACGCCGCGCGTTTCTACTTCGACGTGCTCAGCGCGATCTTCATGGTCGGCGTGGCCATCTACGTCTGGTGGACAACGCGCACCCGGGCCAACTCCAACGCCCTGGACGACGTGCACGACCGCCTCGACGAAATGGACCGCCACGTCACCACACTGCGCCAGGCGCTCGATTCACGCCCCAGCTACACCGAGATCAATGCCCTCAGGGCGGAGCTCAGCGAAATCAACAGCGGCATGAGCCGCATCAGCGCCCAAATGCAGAGCACCTCGGTATTACTCGACCGCTTGCATGACTACCTGCTCGCCGACAAGGGGAACGCCCGATGAGCTTCCAAGACTTCGAAACCGAAGGCCGCCGCCTGGGCATCCTGCGCATTCTCGCGCGGCGCGCCCAGTACACCACCAACGAGTACAGCCTGCACGACGAGCTGAAGGGCGCCTACGCGCATATCGTCAGCCGCGACCGCCTGCATGGGGATCTCGCCTGGCTGGAAGAGCAGGGCCTGGTGATCACCCAGCAGCCCCGCGCGGGGTGGATCGTCACCCTCACCGCCCGCGGCTCGGATGTCGCCGAGGGCCTCGCCACCGTGCCGGGGGTCGCCAAGCCGCGCCCCGGCATCAGCTGAGGCGCCCGCCATGCCCAAGCGCAACAAGGTATTCGACTTGCCCCAGGCGGTCCGCGAAGAGCTCAACGAAAAACTGGTCAATACCGGCTTTCAGGGCTATTCGTCGCTCGCCGACTGGCTGGCCGAGCGCGGCTATAACGTCTCGCGAAGCTCCGTGCACCGCTACGGCCAGGACCTCCAGGAAGAATTCGAGGAGGCCATGGGCGACGTGCGCAAGACCACCGAGCTCGCCCGCGCCATGGCATCCGAGGGGGCGGACGAAAGCGGCCACCTGATCGACGCCACCGCGCGCATCGTGCAAGACCAGCTGCTGCGCATCTCCATCGCCATGCGCAAGGCCGAGCACGAACCCGAAGTCGCCGCCAAGCACCTTTCCAGCGTCACCCGCGCCCTGGCCGATATCGGCAGGGTCAGCCTGAGCCAGAAGAAGTGGGCCAAGGAGCTGCGCCAGGAAACCCTCAAGGAAGCGGCTGACGCCGCCGAGCAAAGCCTCGCCGGCCAGGGCATGAGCCGCGACGCCATCGACAGCATCAAGCGCGACATCCTGGGGATTGCCTGATGAGCGCCACCGCCACCCCGTCGGCCCTGCCCGAGTCCGTCCTGCTGCCCTACCAGAAGGCCTGGATCGAAGACCCTTCGCCGCTGAAGATCGCCGAGAAGAGCCGGCGTACCGGCCTCACCTGGGGCGAGGCCGCCGATGCCGTGCTCACCGCCAGCGCCTCGCGGGTGGCCGGTGGCGGCAACCACTACTATGTCGGCTCCAACAAGGAGATGGCCATCGAGTTCATCGATGCCTGCGCCATGTGGTCGCGGGCCTTCGATCGGGCCGCCTCTGCCATCCAGGAGGAGGTCCTCCATGATGAGGACAAGGACATCCTCACTTTCAACATCCACTTCGCCAGCGGCTTCAAGATCCAGGCGCTCAGCTCGCGGCCCAGCAACCTGCGCGGCCGCCAGGGTAACGTCACCATCGACGAGGCGGCCTTCCACGGCGAGCTGGCCGAAGTGCTCAAGGCGGCGCTGGCACTGACCATGTGGGGCTCGAAGGTGCGCCTGATCAGCACCCACAACGGGGTCGACAACACCTTCAACGAGCTGATTCAGGACAGCCGGGCCGGCAAGAAGCGCTACAGCGTGCATCGCATCACCCTGGACGACGCCTGCAAACAGGGCCTCTACCAGCGCATCTGCCAGGTGCGCGGCATCGTTTGGAGCCTGTCTCTTATACACATCT
>JAGXGN010000096.1 GCA_024636705.1 Halomonas sp. | reverse complement strand
GGCCGACCCCGAGCGCAAGCGCAAGCTCATCGGCAACACCTTCATCGACGTCTTCGACGACGAGGCCGGCAAGATCGAGGGCGTGGACTTCCTGGCCCAGGGCACCATCTACCCGGACGTGATCGAGTCCGCCGCCGCCAAGACCGGCAAGGCGCATGTGATCAAGTCCCACCACAACGTCGGCGGCCTGCCCGAGACCATGAAACTCAAGCTCGTCGAGCCGCTGCGCGAGCTGTTCAAAGACGAGGTACGCAAGCTAGGCGTCGAACTCGGTCTTCCCTACGACATGGTCTACCGCCACCCCTTCCCGGGGCCCGGCCTGGGCGTGCGCATCCTCGGCGAGGTCAAGAAGGAATACGCCGACATCCTGCGCGAGGCCGACGCCATCTTCATCGAAGAGCTGCACAGGGCCGACTGGTACCACAAGACCAGCCAGGCCTTCGCCGTCTTCCTGCCGGTGCGCTCCGTCGGCGTGGTCGGCGACGCCCGCCGCTACGAATGGGTCATCGCCCTGCGCGCCGTGGAGACCATCGACTTCATGACCGCCCGCTGGGCCCACCTGCCCTATGAGCTGCTGGAGACCGTCTCCAACCGCATCATCAACGAGATCACCGGGGTCTCTCGCGTGACCTATGATGTCAGCAGCAAGCCGCCTGCTACGATAGAGTGGGAGTGATGCCCGTCGCCCACTGATCTCCGAACGGCATCCAGGGGCCTGGTACTCCTCCCTGCGTTTTCCACCCGCTCCACGTGGATGGTTCTTGCGGACATTGTGCTTCCTCCCTTAAAACTCCTGCAGCTGCGCGACGGTGGCCATGGGTATGTACATCCTCAATGGCTTTGAGGACAGAGCCTGGAAGCAAAATCCTTCGTATAGCCGTTTCCTCCTGGCCACGGCTTCCGGGTTGCCGCAATCCAGGATGTCGAGCATCACCACGGCCGTTCCCACCCGATGCGAGGCAAGGTAGGCTCCCTTGAGCGCATCGGCAAGGAGCAGACCTCCTATCCCATGTCCTTGGGAAGCCTGAGCGACACCCATCATGCCAATGAACGCGGCGGGGATACTGCCGCCAGGCAGTGCATATCGCCGGTAGCGATTGGGAAGATCCCCATAGTTCACGCTATGAGCGTTGATGGAATAGAAGCCGAGGATCTCCTCAGGGTTCTGGTGGGTATCTACCACCACGAACACTCTGGCCGTGTCTCCTTTCAGCAGCTTGCCGGCTGTTTTCTGCAGAAAGTTATCGACTTGTTCGACCCCAGACGAAAAAGCCGCTCGATCATGTCTGTCCATATCGAGCGGCTCGATGACAACATTTTCCAGCATCAGCGCTTCACCACCCTCTCCTGGTGGTTAACGAAGGCGGCGCGCAGCTTCTCGGACGGTGCCGGCGGATTCTCCAGGGCCTTAAAGAAGGCCTGGTGATCCTCGGGCGTGAGTCGCGTCACTTCGTGTGCTTGGATGGTGGACACTGCTCGCTCGTACGCTGCTGAGAGGGCAAATGCCGACATGTCCTGGCCGCTCAGTGCTGCAGCACGCTCGATGGTCTGCTTGATGCGCGGCGGCGCACGGAAGCTCAGCCGTTCGGTTGCCGGTTCTTTCATAATATCAGTAAGAGCTGACATGGCAGCCTCCTAAATTCACTGCAACCTTTAGCATATAAAATGTACGCCTGATAGGCGTACATTTCAAGGATGAAAGGTATGCTTTGCTTTCTTGCACACTAAATCGGCGGTGCTGGGCCTCCAAGCGGTTCTAGCGGCCGTCATGGGCGGGGCCGGCGTGCTGCGGCAGCTCCCGGAGAGCGAGTGCGCACCCGCACCCCACCGCCCGCCAGACGCAGAAAGCCCCCCGCGTGACCTATGATGTCAGCAGCAAGCCGCCGGCAACCATCGCGTGGGAGTGATCGCTGCCGCGGTAGTGTAGGCTACGGAAGGTCCACCAGTGGTGGGCCTTTCGCTTTATCCGGCTAGCTTACACGGAGGCCATCTCATGGCCATTCCGGACTTTCAGACGCTGATGCGCCTTTGCCGCTGGGGCGGAAGAGCGCTCCATGAAGGAGACTCACCCGGTTATGGCAGAGCTGTTTCTTCTATCCGAAGAAGAGCGGGAGCAATTACTTCCCAGCGGCAGGGTCCGGTTGTTTCACAACCGGGTGGCGTGGGCCGTGACGCACCTGAAGAAGGCTGGACTTCTTGAGCCAAGACGACGCGGTGTATATGCCATCACGGAACGAGGCAGGAGGATTCTTGCCGATGCCCCGGAGCGCATAACCCTGAACTATCTGATGCGCTTTGAGGACTTCCGAGATTTTCGCAATCAGCGAAATACAACTGAGACCGTTGAGGATGTCAGTACCGAGAACACCAAAGCTGTTGAGCTGGAAGATGAAGGGCAAACCCCCGAAGAGGTGCTGGGGCAGGCCTGGAAGGCGATTCGGGAGAACCTCGAGAGTGAGGTGTTGGACCAGATCAAGCAGGTATCCCCGCAGTTCTTTGAGCAGCTTGTGGTGGATGTGCTGGTCGCAATGGGCTACGGCGGTGAGCGGTTGGGTGCCGCGCGAGCAGTTGGTCAGAGTGGTGATGGCGGCATCGATGGAATCATCGATGAGGATCCGCTCGGCCTGGATGTGATCTACCTTCAGGCGAAGCGCTGGGAAGGCGTGGTAGGTCGACCTGAGATCCAGAAGTTTGCCGGAGCCCTTCAGGGCCGGCGGGCCAAGAAAGGTGTATTCATCACGACATCAAATTTCTCTCGGGACGCCAGCGAATATGCGTCGTTGATCGACAATCGCATCGTACTGATCGACGGTCGTCGGCTGGCCCGATTGATGATCGATCATGATGTGGGCGTATCAGCTGTCGAGCATTACGTGATTAAGCGATTGGATACAGACTACTTCATCGAGGAGTAGCGGTTTGATTACTCACCGGTCATGAGGGGGCTGCGATGGAACAACGAATGAGTCTGATCACCCTGGGCGTGAACGACTTGGCGCGGGCGCGGCGCTTCTATGAGGAGGGGCTGGGCTGGAAGGTGGGGTTGGCGGAGGGCGAAATTGTTTTCTTACAGCTCAACGGGCTGATCCTGTCGCTCTATCCTCGTGCCGCCCTGGCGAAGGATGCCGGTGTGGTGGAACCAGGCGGCGGCTTCGGCGGCATTACTCTGGCCCATAACGTCCGCTCGGAGCCCGAGGTGGATACCCTGCTGAGCGTGTCGTTGGTTGCCGAGTGTGATGGCGAGGTGGTGGGCCATGTAGCGGCGTCTCCGGTGACGCTGTCTGAAGGCACCACGGAGTGGTTCGGGCTGGGGCCGGTGTCGGTGCTGCCGGCGTGGCAGGGCAGGGGTATCGGTTCCGCGTTGATGGAGGCGTGCCTGTCGCGCTTGCGGGAGCGCGGTGCCCGGGGCTGTTTGCTGGTGGGGGAGCCCGGCTACTACCAGCGCTTCGGCTTCCGCCATCTGCCGGAGCTCATCCTGCCAGGTGTGCCGCCGGAATACTTCATGGCCCTCAACTGGAGCGATGACCGGCCTCAGGGCGAGGTGGACTTCCATCCGGCCTTCGAGGCAACTGCCTGAGTGTCTGAGTGGGTCGTTGTGCTGCGCCATCTCTCGAGCATTGGCTCGCCCGCTGCTGTGGTGATGCAAGCAGCGTCGTGTAGGCGGTGGCGCGGCGTTAGGTCAGTTCCACCGTTTCCAGATGCGTGGTGAGCCCGGCCAGCAGGCTGCCGCTGTGACGCCAGAAGTGCCAGTAGAGCGGCACTTCGAGTGCCTGGACGGGGGCTCAGCTGGCCAGCTCTCCGCTGGCCAGCTGAGCAGCTGTTTGCATCCGCGGGATCATGCCATAGCCCAGCCCGGCACGGGCCAGGCGAACGAAGCCTTCCGATGAGGGACAGAGGTGGTAGGGGAAGGCGCCGTGGTAGCCGCAGTGGGCCAGGAAGCGATGCTGGAGCCGGTCGTTCGGGCCGTAGACGATGGCCGGCGCCTGGCGAAAGGCCGCCTCGTTCGGGCCGTCGGGAAAGTGGCGATTGACGTAGGCCGGGGTGGCGAGCGGCAGGTAGGTCATCTGCCCCAGGGGCACGCAACGCGCCCCGGCAATGGGTTGGGGGTTGGCGCAGAGGCAGGCCGCCACGTCGCCGTCGCGCAGGCGCTTGAGGCCCACGTCCTGATCTTCGATCACCAGGTCGAGAAGCACCCCGGCCTTGAGGCAGTAACCGCCGATGGTGGCCGCCCACCAGGTGGCAAGGCTATCAGCGTTGAGGGCGATGCGCAGTCGTGGTGAAGCGGTTTCCAGCGTGGGCAGGGCGGTGGCCAGGTCGCGCTAGAGCAGCCGCACCTGCTGCACGTGGTTCAGCAGGCGCTGGCCCGCCGGCGTGGGAGCCAGTGCCGGGTGGCGGACCAGTACCGGCTGGCCGAGGCGAATCTCCAGCGCCCGGATGCGTTGCGAGATGGCCGATTGCGACAGGCCCAGGGACTCGCCGGCACGCTCGAAGCCGCCGGACTCCAGTACCGTGGCCAAGGCTTCCAGGAGCTTGTAGTCAAGCATAAGTAAAACTGATGCAGTATTAGGAGAATGATTTTTCAGTATAGCGGCATCGCGCTAGGCTGGCGCCACTTCGTATTCGCCCGGCGGTGAACCACCCCGGCAACCAAGAGGCAGGCGCATGCTGGAGAGTTTTGTCACCGGATTTCTCGTCAGTGGCGGCATCATCGTCGCCATCGGCGCGCAGAACGCCTATGTGCTGGGCCAGGCGGTGCATCGGCAGCACCACTGGTGGTCGGCCGGGCTATGCATGAGCAGCGACGTTCTGCTGCTGTCGGCGGGCATGTTCGGGGTCGGTGCCCTGTTACTGACGGCTCCCGAGGCCATGAACCTGCTGCGCTGGCTGGGGGTGGCCTTCCTCGCCTGGCTGGCGGGGCAGGCGCTGTACCGTGCCGCGCGGGGACGCGTCGGCCTCGATGCCGCCAAGGGGGGTCGTACACGCCGCCAGGTGCTGTTCGCCACGCTGGCGGTCACGGTGCTCAATCCCCAGGTCTATCTGGACACCTTGCTGCTGATTCCTTCCGTGGGGGCACAACAGGAGAGCGCAGGGCTGTTCCTGGCAGGCGCAACCGCCGCCTCGGTGACCTGGTTCGCCCTGCTGGCCTGGGCCGGCGCGGCGCTTTCGCCCTGGCTGTCTCGGCCGCTGGCCTGGCGGGCCATCGATGGCGTCATCGGCGTGATGCTGGCCGCCATCGCCCTGCAGCTGGCCGTTCAACCGCCGGTGGCATGAGGGATCGGGCCTGTGGTCAGCTCAGGCGGCGTCGTTCAGAGCCGTACCAGCATCTTGCCGGTATTGGCGCCTTCGAACAGGGCCAGGAAGGCGTCCGGCGTGCGCTCGAGGCCTTCCTCGACGGTTTCCGCGTAGTCGATGTCGCCCCTGGCGATCTGCGGGCCGACCTCCTCCAGGAAGCGCGGGTATTCGGCCCAGTGGTCGAAGATGATGAAGCCCTGCATGCGCAGGCGCTTGATCAGCAACATGGGCAGGTTGCTCGGTCCGGGCATCGGTCCCTCGGCATTGTAGCGGGCAATCATCCCGCACACGGCGATGCGACCCTTGGTTCGCAGGGTGTTGAGAGCGGCCTCAAGGCAGACGCCACCGACGTTCTCGTAGTAGACGTCGAAGCCCTCCGGGCAGGCCGCCTCGAGCGCCTCGGTCAGCTGCTGGGCATCCCTGTCGCGGTAGCTCACCGCCTCGATGCCGTGGGACTCCAGCCACTCGAGCTTCTCGGGCGCCCCGGCGATGCCCACCACTGTGCCGCCCCGGGCCTTGGCCAGCTGCACGGCCAGCGAGCCCACCGCGCCGCTGGCGGCACTGACCAGCACGTTGTCGCCGTCGCGCATCTCGGCGATCCGGTTCAGGCCCGTCCAGGCGGTCATGCCAGGCATGCCGAGCACGCCGAGATAGACCTGCGCCGGTACCTCGATGCCCGGCAGCGGCTCCACCTGGTCGCCCGGTAACTGGGCGATGTCCCGCCAGCCGGCCATGTGCCGGACCCTGTCACCCACGGCCAGGCGCGCATCCCGCGACTCGATCACCTCGCCTACCACGGCGCCTTCCAGGGGCTCACCGATGACGAAGGGATCGATGTAGGTCTTCACGCCGCTCATGCGCCCGCGCATGTAGGGGTCCACCGACAGCCAGGTGTTGCGGATGCGCACCTCACCCTCGGCCAGGTCGGGCAGCTCGGCTTCGTGCAGCTCGAACAGCTCGCGCCCTGGTGTGCCCTGAGGGAAGTCGTTGATGGTGAAGTAGCGTGACTGCATGGTGTGGTTCCTTGGCGTGACGTGAAATCCGTCCAGTCTAGGGCAGGGGATGGGGCCCCGGCCAATCTGAACCAGGCTTTTCCATGGAAGGGCGAACACGAAAAAGGCGGCGTTCCAACTCTCGTTGAAACGCCGCCTTCATTTTTGCCTACCTGCGATTTCTCAAGCGCAGGTAGGGATCACGCCAGGTCGAAGCGATCCGCGTTCATCACCTTGGTCCAGGCGGCGACGAAGTCCTTGACGAACTTCTCCTTGGCGTCGCTCTGGGCATACACCTCGGCGATGGCGCGGAGCTGCGAGTTGGAACCGAAGATCAGGTCCACCCGGGTGCCGGTCCACTTCACCTCGCCGGTCTTGCGATCACGGCCTTCGAAGACATCGGGGTCGGCCGAGGTCGGCTGCCACTCGGTGTCCAGGTCGGTCAGGTTCACGAAGAAGTCGTTGGTGAGCTTGCCCGGTTGCTTGGTGAAGACGCCGTGCTTGGCACCCTTGTGGTTGGCGTCCAGCGCACGCAGGCCGCCGACCAGTACGGTCATCTCCGGCGCGGAGAGGCCCAGCAGCTGTGCCCGGTCGACCAGCATCTCCTCGTCGGAGACGGTGAACTTGGCACGCGCGTAATTGCGGAAGCCATCGGCCTCCGGCTCCAGCGGCTCGAAGGACTCGGCATCGGTTTGCTCGGCGGTGGCGTCGCCACGGCCCGGGGCGAAGGGCACGGACACATTGTGGCCGGCGTCCTTGGCGGCCTGCTCGATGCCGACGTTGCCGGCCAGTACGATGACGTCTGCCACACTGGCACCGGTCTCGTTAGCGATGCCCTCCAGCACACCCAGCACCTTGGCGAGACGCTCGGGCTCGTTGGCGGCCCAGCTCTTCTGCGGTGCCAGGCGGATACGGGCGCCATTGGCACCGCCGCGCAGGTCGGAGTTGCGGAAGGTGCGAGCGCTGTCCCAGGCGGTAGCGACCATCTCGTTGATGCTCAGGCCGCTGGCGGCGATCTTGGCCTTGACCG
Organism: Halomonas sp.; assembly: GCA_024636705.1. Taxonomy (GTDB): domain Bacteria; phylum Pseudomonadota; class Gammaproteobacteria; order Pseudomonadales; family Halomonadaceae; genus Halomonas. The sequence continues at coordinate 2,881 of JAGXGN010000096.1, read as the reverse complement.
CCTCGACGTCATAGTCGCTGCTGCCCTTGGGCACCGGGTCCTGCCAGATCAGATCTTCTGCCGGCACTTCCGGGCCGAGGTAGCGATCCTTGGGGCCCATGTCGCGGTGGGTCAGCTTGAACCAGGCACGGGCGAAGGCATCGGCGAACTCTTCCGGGTTTTTGTGGAAGTGCTCGGCGATCTTGCGGTAATCCGGGTCCATCTTTATGGCCATGTCCGCCGTGGACATCATGAGGTGCACCGGCTTGGAGGCATCCTCCGCATCGGGCGCATGATCCTTGTCCGCGAGGCCCTTCGCCTGCCACTGCTGGGCGCTGGCGGGGCTCTTGGTCAGTTCCCACTCGTACCCGAACAGCACATCGAGGTAGGTCATATCCCACTTCGTGGGTGTCGGCGTCCAGGCGCCTTCCAGGCCGCTGGTGATGGTGTCGGAGCCCTTGCCGCTGCCGAAGCTGTTCTTCCAGCCCAGGCCCATTTCCTCCAGGGGGGCGGCTTCGGGTTCGGGGCCGACATGCTTGTCCGGGTCGGCCGCGCCGTGGGTCTTGCCGAAGGTGTGACCACCGGCGGTCAGGGCCACCGTCTCGTAGTCGTTCATCGCCATGCGGGCGAAGGTCTCGCGGATATCCTTGGCGGACACCAGCGGGTCCGGGTTGCCGTCTGGACCTTCCGGGTTCACGTAGATCAGGCCCATCTGCACGGCGGCCAGCGGGTTTTCCAGCTCACGCTCGCCGGAGTAGCGACTCTTGGGCTTGTCGCTGGTGGCCAGCCACTCTTCCTCGGCGCCCCAGTAGATGTCCTCTTCCGGCTGATAGATGTCCTCGCGGCCACCGGCGAAGCCGAAGGTCTTGAAGCCCATGGTCTCGAGAGCGACGTTGCCGGTGAGAATGAAGAGGTCGGCCCAGGAGAGCTTGTTGCCGTACTTCTGCTTGATCGGCCACAGCAGGCGACGCGCCTTGTCCAGGTTGCCGTTGTCCGGCCAGGAATTGATCGGGGCGAAGCGCTGGTTGCCGGTGGAGGCGCCACCGCGGCCATCGGCCGTGCGGTAGGTGCCGGCGCTGTGCCATGCCATACGGATGAAGAAGGGGCCGTAGTGACCGTAGTCGGCCGGCCACCAGTCCTGGGAGTCGGTCATCAGGTCGGCCAGGTCCTTCTTCACCGCCGCCAGGTCGAGCGACTCGAACGCTTCTGCGTAGTCGAAGTCGTCGGCCAGCGGATTGGATTTCGGATGGTGCTGGTGAAGGATGTTGAGGTTGAGCTGGTTCGGCCACCAGTCCTTGTTCATGTTGCCGCGGCCACCCAACCTAGTGTTGGAGCCGTGCATGACCGGACAAAGGCCGGTCTTCTGTTGATCACCCATTTCTGTCTCCCGTTGCTAGTGCGGTGGTACTCACCCTGACAACCGGACCTTACATCAATTCCAAGCCATTGGTTTAAGATGTTTTTCGAACCAATCCGATAGCTTTTATCTATGGAGATCCCCGATGAACGGTTTGCCCGTCTGCCTCGGTCTGACGGATGTCCATTCTTCATGCCAAAAGGCCGCCGATCGATGATCGGCGGCCTTTTTGGTCATGCTGGCTGCTTCGTCACGAAGCAGCGGTCAGCTTCAGGCAGTCTTGGCAGCGGCCTTGGAGGTCGCGACGCCCTTGGGGGCATCCTTCACGGCCTGGGTGGCAGTTTCCTGCACCTGCTTGCTGCTCTCTTCGGTGAGCTTCTGGCTCTGCTCTGCGAAGTCCTTCTGCAGGGATACGACTTTCTCGGCATCGCCCTTGAGGCGCTCGGTCAGGTCGGTAGCCACTTTCTGCTGGCCTTCCATGTAGGCGCGCAGGCCTTCGGCATCCTTGACGTCTGCCAGGTTGCGCAGCTGTGCAAAGTTGGTTTCGGCGTAGGCCTTGGTGGCCTCGAACTGGGCATTGGCCAGCTTCTCGGTGAAGTCGACGGTCAGGGCGGCATAGGCGCGTGCCGGACCGACGAACAGGCTCTCGAGTTGCTTGGTATCGAACTGCTTGGCGTCGAAATTGAACATGTTCATCATGGTGGAACCTCCTGGGTTCTAGTAAGTGTGGTTTATCGGGCGGCATCTGTTGTCTGCCCTGATGTCCCACATCATAGACCCTATTTTTGTGCAGTGCAACATCGATGTGCTTTTTTCGGTTCCGTCCCGGCCGGCCCTTGATGCATGATGAGGGTTCAATGCCATCGACGATGGGCCAAGACGAGGAGACATCATGTTCGACGCGATCCTGATCGAGAAGACCGAGGAAGGCCAGCAGGTTGGAATGAAGCGCCTCGACGAGACGCAATTGCCACTAGGCGACGTTACGGTGAGCGTCGACTGCAGTACGCTGAATTACAAGGATGCGCTGGCGATCACCGGCAAGGGGCCGGTGGTGCGCCAGTTCCCGATGGTGCCCGGCATCGACCTGGCAGGCAGGGTCGAGAGTTCGCGATCCGATCTGTACAAGGAGGGTGATGCCGTCCTTCTCAATGGCTGGGGCGTCGGCGAGGGACACTGGGGCGGGCTTGCGCAGAAGGCGCGATTGGACAGCCGCTGGCTGATCCCCCATCCCACGGCGTTCACCGCCCGCCAGAGCATGGCCATCGGCACGGCCGGCTACACGGCGATGCTGTCGGTGATGGCGCTGGAACGTCACGGTGTGACGCCGGACAAGGGCGAGATCCTGGTGACTGGCGCCAGCGGCGGGGTGGGAAGTGTCGCCATCGCGTTGCTCTCCCGGCTGGGCTATGAGGTGGTGGCCTCCACTGGGCGCATGGGAGAGAAGGATTACCTCGAGGTGCTGGGCGCTCGCGAGGTGATCGATCGTGCCACCCTGTCCGACCCCGGTCGCCCCCTGGCCAAGGAGCGCTGGGCCGGTGCCAT
>JAGXGN010000095.1 GCA_024636705.1 Halomonas sp. | reverse complement strand
GCGGGACTGGCACCCGGTCGACCATGTCAGCTTCACGCATCGCGGTGGTCCCTGGCCGGTGCACTGCGTGCAGGATACCCAGGGTGCGGCCTTCCATCCCGACCTGGCCCTTCCCGATGACACCATCCGCGTCAGCAAGGCCACTGCCTTCGATGTCGACGCCTACTCCGCCTTCGACGGCACGGGACTGGGCGGCTACCTGAAGGAGAAGGGCATCGAGCGAGTCATCGTCTGTGGCCTGGCGCTGGACGTCTGCGTCAGAGCCACGGTTCTGGCAGCCCGCAAGGAGGGCTTTGACACCTTACTGCTGGAGCGTCTCTCCGCAGCGGTGGACCCCGACGCCGTGACCGAGTGTCGGCACGAATTCACCGACGCCGGTGCCGAAATACGCTCATGAGCGCACCGATCTCCCCGCGGGTGGACGACAACGAGCTGGCCCTGCTCACCGACCTCTACCAGCTGACCATGACCCAGGCCTACTGGAAGGAGGCGATGCATGAGCGGGCCACCTTCAGCCTCTTCTTCCGCAGGATGCCGCCGGCCCGCCGCTTCATGCTGGCCTGTGGACAGCAGCATGCCGCAGAACTGCTCAGCCGGTTGCGCTTCGGCGACGAGGCCCTCGAGCGCCTCGCCGGCACCGGGAAGTTCGAACAGGGCTTCCTCGATTGGCTGGGAAACTGGCGATTTACGGGCGATATCTGGACATTGCCCGAAGGGACGCCAGTATTTGCCAACGAACCGCTGCTGGAAGTGGATGCACCCATCGCCCAGGCCCAGCTGCTGGAGAGCCTGGTGATGAACCTGGTGCAGCTGGAGACGGTGCTCGCCTCCAAGGCGGTACGCCTCGTGATGGCGGCGCGAGGCCGCCCGGTGGTGGACTTCGGCATGCGCCGCATGCATGGCGTGGACGCCGCCGTGCGCGGGGTGCGTGCCTACCGCACCGCGGGGCTGGCTGGCACCAGTAACGTCCTGGGCGGCCTGCGCCACGACCTGGCGATCAACGGCACCATGGCGCATAGCTACATCCTCGCCCATGACGACGAAACCGAAGCCTTCCGTGCCTTCGCCCACCACTATCCCGGCACCACCCTGCTGGTCGATACCCATGACACCCTGGAGGGGGTCCGCAAGGTGATTGAGGTCATGCGCGAGGAGCCCGAGGTCGGCGTCAAGGCCATCCGGCTCGACTCCGGCGACCTGGGCGAACTGGCGAAGGGCGCGCGCGCCCTGCTCGACGAGGCGGGGCACGATGACATCACCATCGTGGCCAGCAGCGGCCTCGACGAGTACCAGATCGAGGCGCTGCTGGAGGACGGTGCCCCAATCGATGCCTTCGGTGTCGGCACCCAGATGGGGGTTGCCGCCGATGCCCCGGTGATCGACCTCTCCTACAAGCTGGTGGAGTACGCCGGCACGCCACGGGTCAAGCACTCTACGGGCAAGATCAACCTGCCCTGCCGCAAGCAATTCTACCGCCGCCAGGACGACCAGGGCCGCTACGTCGGCGACGTCATCGCCCTGCGCGACGAGGCCATAGACGCCGGTGAGCCGATGCTACGCCCACTGGTGCGGGCGGGTCGTCTCGACGATGCCGAGATGGCACGGGCCGATGATGCCCGCGAGCGGGTCGCGGATGCCCTGGCCCGTTTCCCCGAGGATGTCAGGCACCTCGAGGAAGGCGAGAGCGACTATCCGGTCGAGCTCAGCCCCGAGCTCAAGCGCCTGCAGTCGACGACCTGAGGGTCGGGATCGACCGGGCCTGGCGCGGTCACATCTTGTCCTGGGTCCGGGTCTCGAAGTCGCTGGCGTCGTGGCGCTCATGCAACTGCTCGGAACGCTCTCCCCAGGTGCGGTTGACCATGCGACCGCGCCTGACCGCCGGACGCACGGCGATGGTCCTCGCCCAGCGCTGGACGTGCGGATACTCGTGCACGGCCAGGAACTCACTGGCGTCATAGAGGCGTCCCTCGACCAGGGCACCATACCAGGGGTAGATGGCGATATCCGCGATGCTGTAGTCATCGCCGGCAATGTAGTCGCGCTCGGACAGGGCACGGTTCAGTACGTCGAGCTGACGCTTGGTCTCCATGGTGTAGCGGTCGATGGGATACTCGAGCTTCTCCGGCGCATAGGCGTAGAAGTGGCCGAACCCGCCACCCACATAGGGGGCCGCGCCCATCTGCCAGAACAGCCAGTTGAGGGTCTCGGTCCGCCCGGCGTGATCCTTGGGCAGGAAAGCGCCAAACGTCTCGGCCAGGTAGAGCAGGATCGCACCGGACTCGAACACGCGGGTCGGCGGCTCGGTGGTGTGATCCATCAGGGCCGGGATCTTGGAATTGGGGTTGGCAGAGACGAAACCGCTGGAGAACTGCTCGCCTTCGCCGATGCGGATCAGCCAGGCGTCGTACTCGGCACCCTCGTGACCCAGCGCCAGCAGCTCCTCGAGCATGACGGTCACCTTCACGCCGTTGGGGGTGGCCAGGGAGTAGAGCTGCAGCGGATGCTGCCCCACCAGCAGGGTCTTGTCGTGGGTCAGACCGGCCACGGGACGATTGATGCTGGCGAACCGGCCACCGCTCTCGCTTTCCCATCGCCAGACGCGTGGAGGCTGATAGTCGGTCATGATCCTCCCTCTCACATAAACGAAGGCCGTGAGCCTCGAAGGCCACGGCCGAAAAGGGGAGCCGGGCGTCACCGCCCGGCCGTGGTGGCCTAGAGCGGCTGCTTGGTCGGCCGGATGATCAGCTCGTTGACATCCACATCCGCCGGCTGCTCGATGGCGTAGGTGATCGCCCGAGCGATGGCATCGGCATCGATGGCCATCTCGTAGAGCTCATTCACGCCCTTGGCGGTCTCGGGATCGCTGATGGTGGACGTCAGCTCGGTGGCAACGGCCCCGGGCGAGATGTTGGTGGAGCGGATCTCCTCGCCGCCTTCCTGACGGATGCCCTCGGACAGCGCCTTGACGGCATACTTGGTCGCGCAGTAGACCGCCGCCGAGGGGAAGACCACATGGCCGGCAACGGAGGAGAGGTTGATGATGTGGCCGGCATGCTGCTCGCGCATGGTCGGCAGCACCGCGGCGATGCCGTAGAGCACGCCCTTGATGTTGACGTCGACCATCTGTTCCCACTCGTCGACCTTGAGCTGATCGAGCGGCGACAGTGGCATCAGGCCGGCATTGTTGACCAGCACGTCGATGCGGCCGTAGGTCTCCTTGGCCGCGGCGGCCAGCGCCTCGACCTGATCGCGGTCGGTCACGTCGGTGACGCGATAGATGGCCTCGCCGCCCTGGTCGACGATGGCATCGACCAGTGACTTCAGACGATCCTCACGGCGAGCACCGAGGACGAGCTTGGCCCCGCCCCTGGCCAGGCGATGGGCGGTAGCTTCGCCGAGGCCGCTGCTGGCGCCGGTAATGATGACGACCTTGCCATTGATCTCTGACATGGATGCTTCTCCTTTGGACATGAATCGGATGGTGTTGGGACAGATGGTATTGAGAAAGGGGTGAATGTGCCCCCGACCGACGGCCTGTCGTTGATAGACCCGTCTACTAGTTTTCGATTACCCGTTTTGCTTCCGCGAAATACCGATCCGCAAGATGCCGGCTCGGGTAATCGACAGGTGAATTCAAGCGGCTGGCGATGACCGAGGCAACAAGACCCGGCTGAACAGAACCGCCTCGAAGCACTCCATGGGATCGAGTGACTTGACGGTCTTGGCGCGCAGGATGGCGCCTTCCCACCCCGCCATGATGAAGCTCGCCTGGGCGTGCGGATCGAGGGTGGCATCGATTTCGCCTTTGTCTCGCGCTTCTTCGAGGCAGTCCACGAGGCGGCGTTCCCAGGCGCGGAAGACCTGATCCAGGCGGGCACGGAAGACCTCGCTCTGCGCCGAGAGCTCCTGGCCCAGGTTGCCGATCAGGCAACCTCGCGCATGGTCGCAGGAGAGCATGTCCTGCTTGCCCACCGCGAAATAGCGACGCAGCCTGCGGAGTGGCGAGACATCGGGATCGGTAAAGATCGCCGCCAGCCTGGCATCGTACGCCTCGGCGAAGGCGTCGATCACGGCCAGGCCAAAATCTTCCTTGCTGGTGAAATAATGATAGAAGGAACCCTTGGGCACCTCGGCTCGCTTCAGTACCGCGTTGATGCCGGTGGCATTGAAGCCATGCTCGGCGATCAGCTCGGCACCGACCTGGATCAGCTTGTCTCGGGTGGCCCTCGTTTTCATGTCTTAAAAGTAGACCGGTCACTTAGTAATGTCAACACGGGAGGCCTGAACTGGAACCTTCCGTCATCCTCGGGCTCTCAGCCTTGCCCTGCTTACACCCGTCATGGAGTGTCATCATGTCCCGATGGCTATTGCTGCTGTTGCTCAGCGTCCCGCCGGGACTCGCCGCGGCGTCCGCGCTGACGGAGCCTCGGCCGTTCAACGCCGAATACCGACTCGAGATCCGCGGCTGGCCCGATGCCACCATCGACCACCGCCTGAGTCGCGAGAACGGCCATTGGCAGAGCCGGATGCAGGCGGCCATCGCCGTGGCGAGTGGCAACGAGCGAAGCCGCTTCTATCTTTCTCCCAAGGGGGCGCAAGCCGTGACCTATTCCAGTGGCTACTCGCTACTGGGCATCGGCGGCAAATACCGACTGAACAAGGAAGACCTTGCCGCCCTGCCCGACCGCCAGACGGCACTGTTCGAGCTGTCACGCCAGGCGCCGGTCGCCGACTGCACTAAAGGTCACGCACCTTGCGAACTTCGCTATGTGGATCACAAGGGAGAGCCGGAACACCTGAACTACCGCGTCCGCGGGGAGGAAACGCTCAGCTTGCCCGCCGGTGTCTTCCAGGCCGTGACCGTCGAGACATGGGAGTCCGATTCCCCGAAAAATCGTCTAGTGTTCCACTTCTATCCCGACCTTCCCGGCCTGATGCTGGCGGTGGAATACCATCGCGGGGGAGAAGCGCGCAGCCGCTTGACCCTTACCGCCCTGGACCACTGAGGACTGGCCATGGCCGCCAGCTTGCACACTGCTTGCATACTCTCTGACCAATGACTGCATGGCGGACACGGATACTGCCAGAAAGGTCTTCCCGCCAGGAGTCGCCAATGAGCCCTCGTTACCCGCGTCTTCCGGCCATTTCCCGCCTGGGCGTCAAGCTGTTCGCGATAATCCTGGTGGTCAATGTGACCATCTCCGCCATGGTCTTCCTGGCCGTATCCCGTAGCCTGGACAGCGGCTTCATCGAGTACCTGGACACGACCCAGGCCAATCGTGCCCAGACCCTCGCCGACGGCCTGGGCGATGAGTGGGGGCGTCGCGGCGACTGGCAGTGGCTCAGGGAGTCCCCGGATGCCTGGCAGCGGCTGGTGCGTCGTCAGCTCTGGCCCGGGGATGGCCCACCCCCCCAGGGCATCGAGCGGCGACTGGGTAATCCCGAGGATTTCGTGCTCCACGATGCCGAGGGTCTGCCGGTCATCGGCCTGACACCCGAGGCCCCAGGCGAGAACGGTCCCCCGACGCAACTGCGCTGGCTGCCTATCAAACACGCCCAGCAGCAGGTGGGAACCCTGGGCTACCGGCCTCCCGAGCAGTTGATGGCCCGCATGGACCGTATCTTCCTGGCCCGACAGCAACGCAACCTGGCGATCATCGTCAGTGCCCTCGCGTTCGCCTCCCTGTTGCTGGCCGGTAGCCTGTCCTGGTGGCTGGGTCGTCGTACCCGCAGCATGGCCCTGGCCACACGCCGCCTCACCGGCGGCGACTACAGCATCCGCCTGCCGGAACGCGGGCGTGACGAGCTCTCGCGGCTCGCCCAGGACTTCAACGTCCTGGCTGGCACCCTGGAGGCCAGCCGACAGGCCCGCCATCGCTGGGTCTCCGATATCGCCCACGAGTTGCGCACACCGCTGGCCGTGTTGCGCGGCGAGATCGAGGCCATGCAGGACGGTATCCGCCGGCTCGACCAGGATAACCTGCATTCCCTGGCCCAGGAGGTGGGGCAGCTCGAACGCCTGGTCGCCGACCTGCGGCTGCTGTCCCAGAGCGATGCCGGTGCCCTCGAAGTCCAGCTGGCACCGCTCGACCTAGCCGAGGAACTCGCGGAACGGCTGGATGAGGCAAGGGGGTGGCTGGATGACAATGCCATCCGACTGGAGACTCACATCCGCGGGGAGGCCTGGATTCGCGGGGACAACCAGCGACTGCGCCAGCTCTGGAACAACCTGCTGGACAACACCTGTGCCTATACGCAGTCCCCCGGGCGACTGAGCGTCAGCCTCGCCGTCGAGGAGGGCCGTGTTCGGGTCTGCTGGGAGGACAGTGCACCGGGCGTTCCCGAGACGGAAATCCCTCGGCTCACCGAGCGTCTCTACCGGGTAGAGGGGTCACGCAACCGCGCTAGCGGTGGCAGTGGCCTGGGTCTATCCATCGCCATCGCCCTGGTCAAGGCTCATGGGGGGCAGATGACGCCCTCGCCTTCCGCCCTGGGTGGGTTATGCTGGAAGCTGGACTTTCCCCAGCTCGATGAGAACACGCCTTCAAGGAGAAGCCCGCATGAGCCGATACGAGGCTGACGACTCCCGCATCCTGATCATCGAGGACGAGCCCAAGATCGCCCGCCTGGTGGCGGATTACCTGGAAGGAAGCGGCTTCGTCACCCGGCATCTCGACCATGGCGATGCGGTGCTGCCCTGGCTGGAACAGGCAGGCGAGGATGGCTTTCCCGACCTGGTCCTGCTCGACCTCATGCTGCCCGGTACCGATGGCCTCACCCTGTGTCGGGAGATCGGCCAGCGCTGGCCGCGACTGCCGGTGATCATGCTCACCGCCCGGGTCGAAGAAGTGGATCGCCTGCTGGGCCTGGAGCTGGGTGCCGACGACTACATCTGCAAACCCTTCAGCCCGCGGGAGGTCGTGGCTCGCGTCAAGGCGGTGCTGAGACGCAGCCGGGCGGCGCTGGACCCGGACACCACCAACCCCAGTGACCTGATCCTCGACGACGATGGCTGGCGAGCCCTGGCAGGCGGGCAAGACCTGGGATTGACCGCCGTGGAATTCCAGTTGCTGCGGGTGATGATGAATGCCCCCGGCCGAATCTTTACCCGTGACCAGCTGATGGACCATATGTACCGGGACCACCGGATCGTCTCAGAACGCACCGTGGACAGTCATGTAAAGAAGTTGCGCAAGAAGATCGCCGATGTCTGGCCGGAAAGGGAAATCGTGCGTTCCGTCTATGGGGTGGGGTACAAGTACCAGCCCGAAGAATAGCGGGACCGGCCGGATGCACGGCTACTCATCATGCGCTCTTCATCGATCATCAGGAAGCGGCGGGGCCGGGGACGCGGCGCGTTCCGCTGGCCCGGTCAGGCGGGGCTTGCCGCATCGCGCAGGGTAAAGGTCGCCACCTGGGTGGGCTGACCGAGGTAGTCGTGCATCTCGCCGACGCCGGAGAAGCGGACCCGGTAACCGTTACGGCGGGCCACTCCCGCGGCCCAGTCGCGAAAGCGGGCACGGTCCCACTCGAACTTGTGGTCAGGGTCACGAAACTCGCCGGGGGCCATGTCGTAGAGCGAGTTGTATTCGTGGTTGGGCGTGGTCATCACCAGCATGGCCGGTCGCAACCCGACGAAGATGGCACGCTCGACCCTGGACAACGACTCGGGCGGGACATGCTCGATGGTCTCGACCATGGCGGCGGCCTCGAAGCCGACCAGATCGGGATGGGACTCGGCATAGGAGCCGGCCACCAGTTCCAGGCAACCCGCCAGGGCCCCCGGCAGGTCTTCCAGACGCAGCTTGGCCTGGGCCAGGAGCTCGCCGGAAAGTTCCAGCCCGACCACCCGCGTGAACTGCACATCGCGCAGCAGGTACTGAAGCAGGCCACCCGACCCGCAACCCAGGTCCAGCACCCGCTGGGCACCGCTGGCCTTGATCAGCGACACCACGCGGCGCAGTCGTTCCTGATGGAGGTCGATGGCCTCGAGATGCATGGGTCTGCCCTCTCCACGGGCCTCAGGGAGCGTCCAGCACCACCAGGTGGTTGGGCAACTCGTTGCGTTCGTGGGTGGCCGGCACCTGTTCCTTGAGCTGCTCGCCGCAGGCCTCGATGCACTCCAGGAACCCCTGCAGGGTCTCGCCGGCCATCACCCGCCGGGTGAAGGCCGCCACGATGGATTGCCAGGTCTCGTCACTCACGCGCTGGGAAATGCCTCGGTCGACCAGGATTTCCACATACCGCTCGGCTTCGGAGACGAAGATCAGCATCCCCGTCCCTCCCTCGGTATGGTGCAGGTCCTGTTCCAGGAACTGCCGCCGAGCGAGATTGGCCGCCCGCCAGTGGCGAACCGACCGCGGGATCAGCCGGGTGGTGATAGTGGGGATGCGGAACACCAGTCCCAGCACAATGAAGGTCGCCCACTGCACCAGCGTCAGCTCGTAGGCCGTCAACCAGCCGGGGAAATAATTGACCGCACCGGGCGCCACCAGCGCCAGGAGGCCGGCCCAGAGCAGCGGGATATAGGCATAGTTGTCCGCGCGTGGCGCCAGCACGGTGACCAGCTCGGCATCGGTATCGCGTTCGACCCGATGAATCGCCTCGGCTACCTGGCGTTGCTCGTTTTCACTCAATAAAGCCATGGGGCTCGTGATCTCCGAATCCTGATTGTCATGTCGGTGTCGCCACCGGTCGGAATGCCGGGTTACCAGCCGCCGGAAGCGCTGCCGCCACCGAAGCCGCCGCCACCACCGCCGAAACCACCCCCGCCGCCGAAGCCGCCGCCACCGCGGGACCTGCCGCCGAGCGCACCACCCAGCAACATGCCGGCCAGCAGGCCGCCGCGGCCGCCCCGTACCAGGGTCATGACGATGACGAACATCACGAAGAAGAGAATCGAGGCCGGTCCCTGGGGTTCCTGCTCCCGAGCCTGGGCGCCGGAAGCGGCGCTGGTGTCCATGGGCTCGCCGCCCAGTACCTGGATCATCGCCTCCACCCCCTCGCTGATGCCACGGGCGTAGTCGCCCTCGCGGAAGGCCGGCGTCAGGGTCTGGTTGATGATCACCGAGGACTGGGCGTCGGTCAGTCGGCCCTCGAGGCCATAGCCGACCTCGATGCGCACCTTGCGCTCATTCGGCGCGACGATCAGCAGGGCGCCGTTGTCCTCTTCTGCCTGGCCGATGCCCCAGTGGCGCCCCAGCTGATAGCCATACGCCTCGATGGTGACGCCCTGCAGGTCCGGCAGGGTCGCCACCACCAGTTGCTCGGTGGTGGCGTCTTCGTGGGCAGCGAGCCGCTCGTTCAGTCGTGATTTGGTGGCCTGATCCAGCAGGTCGGCCTGGTCCACCACACGACCGGTCAGTTCGGGAAAGTCGAGTTCCTGGGCCTGGAGGGCTTGTGCCTGAAGACCAAGGGCCCCCGTCAGCAGCAACGCCAATAGCGGAATGCGCAGAAGATCACTCATTCAAACTCCACCTGGGGGGCCTGGTCCGCGTTCTCGGTCGTGGCTTCGAAGGTCTCGCGAAGCGGCATGTCGCTGTAGAGGATGCTGTGCCACAGGCGGCCGGGGAAGGTGCGGATCTCGGTATTGTAGCGCTCGACCGCGGTGATGAAGTCGCGACGCGCCACGGCGATGCGGTTTTCGGTGCCCTCCAGCTGTGACTGCAGGGTCAGGAAGTTCTGGTTCGACTTCAGGTCGGGATAGCGCTCGGACACCGCCATCAGTCGGCTCAGCGCGCCCGTCAGCTGCTGCTGGGCCTGCTCGAACTGGCGCATCTTCTCCGGGTCGTCCAGCGACTCGGCGTCGATCTGGATGGACGTGGCCTTGGCCCGTGCCTCTACCACCGCGGTCAGGGTCTCCTGCTCCTGCCGGGCAAACCCCTTGACCGTCTCGACCAGGTTGGGCACCAGGTCCGCGCGCCGCTGGTACTGGTTCTCCACCTGCGCCCAGGCCGACTTCACCTGCTCATCATAGGAGGGAATGTTGTTGACACCGCAGCCCGTCAACAGCAGCGCCATGGTCAGCACAAGGGCCAATCGCCAGACGCGAGGGTCGGGAACCGTGGTCTGTCTCGTCAGCATGGGGGCATTCATC
>JAGXGN010000094.1 GCA_024636705.1 Halomonas sp. | reverse complement strand
GAATAGCCACGGTTATACTCCACTCGACGCCACCTTGTCAGTGCTTGTCGACATCTCGTCGAAAACCCGACGCTCACGCCTCAGGCGCGGGAGGCGTCTCCAGAAGCAGCAGGAGACGATGATGGAGATCGCGACGGTCGGGGGTCGAATCGGCAGGCATGATGTCCTCGAGATGAAGAAGCGCCCGAGACAGGCACCTGATCACCCAAGGATAGCGGCATCTAGCACTTCTGTCCGGATGGCCTCAGTCACTGCGTTGTACGGTAAAGATGCTCCGCAGTTTGTCCTTCTTGCCGGAGACGTGAACCGTGGTCTCATCGAAGGGAAAGCGGTCGAGATACTCGCTGTGGTCGTTGAAGCGCGGCTTGTGGGCATTGATCATCGCCGCGGCCAGGCGATCGCGATGGAGATAGCTGCACAGCCCCACGGCGTACCAGAGCTCCTCATCGGGCTGCAGGAAGGCCTGCCATGTCGTCCGTGTCGCGTCGTTCTCGATCCCGTAGCGCGCACTGCGGTGCTCGCCTACGTAAAGCAACTCCTGGACCTCCATGGTCTTCGTGTCCGGATCGATGCCCGCACGGAACACCAGGAAGATACCTGACGCATCGGGAATTTCGCGCCGGTGCTCGTCAGTCCAGTAGCCGAGTATCTTGGGCGATAGGATCTGGTCGGTCATATTGGTTTCCTCCGTGGTTAAAGAGTTGCTACCTATTCCTGGCGACGGGGCCGACTACCGGGGGAGCGATTCGCCGAATGCCTTCTCGACACTATCCTAGCCAAACGGCGTCAATGACGCTTGATGCATATCAACTCGATGGCATGCAGGAAGCGCTTCAAGCCCACCTCGACGGAGGCATCAGCCGTAGAGGCCCTGACTGCGCAGGTAGTCATCATAGCCGCCGCTGAAATCGGTGACACCCTCCTCGCCCATGTCGATGATACGGGTGGCCAGGGAGGAGACGAACTCGCGGTCATGGCTGACGAAGATCAGGGTCCCCGGATAGTTAGCGAGCGCCAGGTTGAGCGCCTCGATGGATTCCATGTCCAGGTGGTTGGTAGGCTCGTCCATCAGCAGCACATTGGGCCGAGTCAAGGCCAGCTTGCCGAACAGCATGCGGCCCTGCTCGCCACCCGAGATCACCTTGACCGACTTGCCGATGTCGTCGCTGGAGAACAGCATCCTGCCCAGGGCGCCGCGCACCTCCTGCTCCCCGCCCTGGGTCCACTGGGCCATCCACTCGAACAGGGTGGCCTGATTGGCGAAGTCGTCGGCGTGATCCTGGGCGAAGACTCCGAGCTCGGCGCTGTCGGTCCAGCGGACGGCACCGGCATCGGGATGCATTTCACCTGCCAGGGTCCTGAGCAGGGTCGTCTTGCCGATGCCGTTGGGACCGATGATGGCGATGCGCTCGCCGGCCTCCACGGTTATCGAGAGGCGCTCGAAGAGCGGCACCTCATCGCCGAAGCCCTTGGTGATCGACTCGACGTTCACCGCGTTGCGATGGATCTTCCTGCCCTGGTCGAAGCGGATGAAGGGGCTGACGCGGCTGGAAGGCTTGATGTCCTCGAGCTTGATCTTGTCGATCTGCCGCGCCCGGGAAGTCGCCTGCTTGGCCTTCGAGGCATTGGCGGAGAAGCGGCTGACGAAGGCCTGCAGATCGGCGATCTGTGACTTCTTCTTGGCGTTATCGGCGTGCTGACGCTCGCGGACCGCGGTGGCGGCCGTCATGTAGTCATCGTAGTTGCCGGGGAACAGCGTGATCTCGCCGTAGTCCAGGTCCGCCATGCGGGTGCAGACGCTGTTGAGGAAGTGGCGGTCGTGGGAAATGATGATCATGGTGCTGTTGCGCGCCGTGAGCATGTCCTCCAACCAGCGGATGGTGTTGATGTCCAGGTGGTTGGTTGGCTCGTCGAGCAGCAGCACGTCGGGATCGGCGAACAGCGCCTGGGCCAGCAGCACGCGCAGCTTCCAGCCCGGCGAGATGTCGCTCATGGGGCCAGTATGCTGGTGCAGCGGGATGCCGAGCCCCAGCAGCAGCTCGCCGGCACGGGACTCGGCGGTGTAGCCGTCGAGCTCGGCGAAGCGCACCTCCAGGTCGGCCACGGCCATGCCGTCCGCTTCGCTCATCTCGGGCAGCGAGTAGATGCGTTCGCGCTCGGCGGCCACCTGCCACAGCTCGGCATTGCCCATGATCACGGTGTCGATGACCCGCTCGTCCTCGAAGGCGAACTGGTCCTGGCGCAGCTTGCCGAGCCGGGCACCCGACTCGACCATCACCTGTCCCGAGGACGGTTCCAGGTCACCGCCGAGGATCTTCATGAAGGTGGACTTGCCGCAGCCGTTGGCACCGATCAGGCCGTAGCGGTGGCCATTACCGAACTTGATGGAGACGTTCTCGAAGAGGGGCCTGGCCCCGAACTGCATGGTGATGTTGGCGGTGGAGATCACTGAAAGGGTCCGGTCGGTACATGGAGGGGGCGCGATTGTACCGATTATTGCCGCCGCTCACACCCGAAGCCGCTCATAGCAGAAGCGCCTCATCGATGGGCACGAAGTGGCTGGCCACCCGGATCAGCGAATCGGCGGTGAGCCGCTCCACGCCGACCACCTCCACCGCCACGCCATGGCGCTCGCGCATCCGCTCGACCAGCAGGTCGAAGTCACCGTCGCCCGAGACCAGCACCACCCGGTCGACCAGCGGCGCGGCCTCCATGGCATCCAGGGCGATGCCCACGTCCCAGTCACCCTTGGCGGAGCCATCGCGCCTCTGGATATACGGCTTGAGCTTAACCTCGAAACCGATGCCGCGCAGGATGGCCTGGAACTGGCGCTGGCGGGGGTCGCCACGCTCCACCGCATAGGCGTTAGCTACTACCACCTCGCGATTGGCCGCGAAGCGCGCCCAGAAGGCGTTGTAGTCGAAGTGCCGACCGAAGGCCTGGCGAGTGGTGTAGTAGACGTTCTGGACATCGACGAAGATGGCTACCTTTTCCTTGGAGTCAGACCCCAGGGCATGAGTCGTCAACGGCGCTACCACTCCTCGCTGGTCTCGCGCAGCGCCGCAATCTCGGCCTTGGCTTCGCCGAGACACCAGCGCAGTTCATCGGCCAGGGCCGCTCTGCTGCCCACGGCGATCAGTCCCTGAGCGGCGCCGGTGGCACGGCACGCCACGCCTTCGCTGTCATGCAGGGCCTCGAGCCTGGCGACCAGCCAGGCAAGCCAGCTGTCGGGGCGTGTCACCAGCTCGCGAAGCCGTTGCAGCTCGGCGATGCCGGCGCCCCGGGAGCCGAGCAGCTCCCGCCAGTCATGATGCGCCAGCAAGGCATGTTCGGTGACCTCGCGCAGCAGCGACTCCAGCGCCAGCTCGAAGAGCGCCAGGGCACCCTCCTCCACCGCCATGCGGCGCGCCTCGCGATGCTCATCGTCGCCGGCCGGGATCTCGAGCAGCAGCTCGGCCTGGTAGAGCAGCTGGTTGGTGCGGGATCTCTGCGTCACTTGCGCTTGTCCTCCACCTGCCACTTGTTGCCGTCGAAGGTCGCCTTCCAGCCGCTGGCCTTGCCGTCCTCGTCGGTCATCACGAACTGCTCCCTGGCCTTGCGCGAGAAGCGGATCTGCGCCGGGCGGCCGTCCGGATCCTCGCTGGGCGCATCGAGCAGGTAGCGGTACTTGTCGGGCAGCGCCTCGGCATGCGCCTTGATCTCCTTGACCAGAGGCGGGCGGGTCTCGCGATTCTTAGGAAACTTGCTCGCCGCCAGAAACAGGCCGCTGGCGCCGTCGCGAAGCACATAGTGGTCATCGACCTTCTGGCACTCGAGCTCCGGCATGGGAATCGGGTCCATCTTGGGCGGTGCCGCCTCGCCACTGCGCAGCAGCTTGCGGGTGTTCTTGCACTCACTGTTGGTGCAGCCGAAGTACTTGCCGAAGCGACCCGTCTTGAGCTGCATCTCGCTGCCGCACTTGTCGCACTCGAGGGTAGGCCCGTCATAGCCCTTGATACGGAACTTGCCCTTCTCGATCTCGTAGCCGTCGCAATCCGGGCTGTTACCGCAGATATGTAGCTTGCGGGTCTCGTCGATGAGGTAGCTATCCATGGCGGTGCCGCACTTGGGGCAGCGGTGCTTGGCGCGCAAGGCATCCGTCTCGGCTTCCTCGCCGGCATCGGCGGCCACCGCCTCATCGCCTGGCAGGAGGTCGATGGTCGTCTTGCAGCGTTCCTTGGGCGGCAGATTGTAGCCCGAGCAACCCAGGAAGACCCCGGTGGAGGCGGTACGAATCTGCATCTTGCGCCCGCAGCTCGGGCAGTCGATGTCGGTAGGCACCGGCTGGTTGGGGCGCATCCCCGCCTCGCTCTCGGCCACCTCCAACTCCTGGCGAAACTCGGCGTAGAAGGCATCGAGCAATTCCCGCCAGTTGCGTTCACCGTCGGCGACTTCATCGAGACTGTCTTCCATGCGTGCCGTGAAGGAGTAGTCCATCAGGTCGGGGAAGGACTCCTTGAGCCGCTCGGAGACGATGTCGCCGAGCTTCTCGGCGTAGAAGCGGCGACTCTCGAGCGTCACGTAACCGCGATCCTGAATGGTCGAGATGATCGAGGCATAGGTAGAAGGACGCCCGATGCCACGCTTCTCCAGTTCCTTGACCAGGCTCGCCTCGGTGTAGCGTGCCGGCGGCTTGGTGAAGTGCTGCTGAGGGTCGAGACGCTCGAGGGTCATCGGTTCTCCCACCTCGAGGTCCGGCAGGGTCTGGTCTTCGTTCTTGCCGGCGGGCTTCATCACCCGAGTGTAGCCATCGAACTTCAACACGCGTCCCTTGGCTTTCAGCTCGTAGCCATCCACCTCCACCGTCAGAGTGGAAGCGAGGTACTCCGCGGGCGTCATCTGGCAGGCGACAAACTGCCGCCAAATCAGCTCATAGAGGCGTTCGGCATCACGCTCCATGCCGGCCAGGTCCGAGGCCTGACGATGGACATCCGAGGGCCGAATGGCCTCATGAGCTTCCTGGGCTCCCTCACGACTGGAATAGCGGTTGGGCGCCTCGGGCAGATAGCGGGGGCCGAATTCGTCACCGATGAACTGGCGAACCGTCTCCACGGCATCGCTGGACAGATTGGTGGAGTCGGTACGCATATAGGTGATGTAGCCGGCCTCGTAGAGGCGCTGGGCAAGCGTCATGGTCTTCTTGACCGAGAAGCCAAGTCGGCCGCTGGCCGCCTGCTGTAGCGTGGAGGTAATCAGGGGCGCATTGGGCTTGGATCGGGTCGGCTTGTCTTCCCGTGCGGTGATCGCGAGGCTCGCCTTCCTGATCGCGGCGATGCGCTCCAGGGTCTCGGCCTCGGAGGTGGGCCGGAAGGCCTTGCCATCCTGGCGCACCAGCTCGAACCGCACGGGTTCTCCGCCGCTGGAGACGAGATCGGCATGAAGGTCCCAGAACTCTTCGGGAACGAAGGCGTGGATCTCGCGCTCGCGTTCGACGATCAGACGCATGGCCACCGATTGCACGCGGCCGGCCGAGAGGCCCCGGGCGATCTTGGCCCACAGCAGGGGCGAGAGCATGAAACCGACCACCCGATCGTGGAAACGCCGCGCCTGCTGGGCCTCGACCCGCGGAATGTTGAGGCTGCCGGGGTCCTGAAAGGCCTCCTGGATGGCGTTCTTGGTGATCTCGTTGAACACCACTCGCCGATAGCGGCTATCATCGCCGCCGATAGTCTCACGAAGATGCCAGGCGATCGCCTCCCCCTCCCGGTCAAGGTCGGTGGCGAGATAGACCGTATCGGCCTTCTCGGCGAACTTCTTGAGTTCGGCCACCACCTTTTCCTTGCCCGGCAGGATCTCGTAGTGGGCTTCCCAGCCGTTCTCGGGGTCGATACCCATGCGTCGGATCAGCTGGTCGTGAGCCTTCTGCTTCTTGTACTCCGCCTTGTCCTCCGGCGACAGCTTACGGGTAGCGGCCGCCTGGCGTGCGCGTTCCTTGGGGTCGGCTGACGTCTTGCCGGAGCCGCTGGTCGGCAGGTCACGGATATGGCCCACGCTCGACTTCACGATAAAATCATTGCCGAGATACTTGTTGATCGTCTTTGCCTTGGCAGGCGACTCGACGATGACCAGTGACTTGCCCATAGCGCTCCACACGTTTTATGCATGGCCGGACACCTCGGCATCCGTACCTGACGAATCGTCCTCCGCGGCCAGCGGGCCTTACGGAGGTTGAAAAATGCGATAACCCTACCCCAGCAACCCGCGAGGCGCCAGTCGCAGCAGGAGTCGTCACCCACGGGCGTCACTTGCCGAACGCGAGATCCCGGCAGGAATGACGATGCCGCCGACACGCCTGCACCCCCGCCGTGTTAACGATGGGGATGCCGTCAGCCTCTCGCCTGCGTCAGTCCTTGTCGGGCGTCTCCGCCTTGCGATTGCCGGGTTGACGAGTGGATTGTCCGGCCGTTGTCTCCTTTGTCACCTTCGTCTCTTTCGGCTTGTGCTTCCTGGGCACCGGCGCCACGTCCGCTGCCTGGGTGGCAGTCACCGCTGCGGGATTTTCGAGTGCCGCCCCCTCGGGTGGCAGGCCTTCCATCAGGGTCTCGATTTCCTGCCTGGCAACACTCTCGGCCTGGGCCTCGGTGACCAGTTCCGCCTCGGCATCGGCCCGGGCCTCGAGCTCCAGCAGGGGGGCGCGATCGATGGCGCGATGGAAGAGTGCCTGGATATGCGCAAAACGATCCGCGGCGTGGTTGGACAATTCACCGCTCGCCGCCAGCACATGTTCGATATGCGCCAGGTAGTCGTCGATCTGTTCCGCCGTCTGCCCCTTGAGCAGGGTCGGAATAGCCTCCAGGGCGGCTTCACGGTCGAGCTTGAGAATGAAGAACTGCTCGCGCATCAGGTGCTTGAAGTCGGCCAGCTGGATCTCCGGCTCGAGTTCGGCACGCGAGGCACGCAGTCGATTGAAATTGCGTTCGTCGGTGGCAGGCGCGCCCCCCATCACGTGGATCACGGAGCGCATCACGGCCTCGTGGCTGCCGCCCTTCTCGATCTGGTCCCACACCTCGGCCCGGCGACGCTCGATGAAGCGACGGTGCTCGGGCTCGGCACCCGGGCGACGACGGTGTACATGGGCATTACCGCCGAGACCCACCAGGACCTGGAGTACCGGCTGGCCATAGATGTCCATGAACAGCCGCTCGGTGGTGCTGTCGCGCAGGTCGCGCCAGGCATTGAGCGCGCGGTAGACCTGGTCGGAAAAGATGCCCTCCAGCGAGCGGAAGAGGTTATCGCCTCCCAGGGGGCGTCGGTCCTGACGAATCCTCTCGGCAAGCACCGGCACGCCCACCATCATGGGGTTACGATCCGAAAGCAGTCGATAACCGAGACGATTGGGGTGCATGCGTCGCATCCACTTCGCCGAATCCGGGGTCGCCATCGCCTTGACCCAGGGCTGAAGGAAGTTGCGGTAGAGCCCCAGGTTGATCTCGGAGATCCGTGCCACGGTCGCGAAGCGGGTATCATCCTCGGGCCGATGCTGCACCACCTCATCCAGTTCTTCGATGGTCCGGGTCGAGAATTCAAGCAGATAGTCACGCTCGATGAGCTCGGCATCGCTGCGGTCGGCAGCCGGCGAGACCGTCGTCTCGTAGAGGCCCGGCGGCAGGACATCGATATAATCCATGTTGGCCGTGAACTCGGTATGTTCCTTGCGGGACACACTACCCGAGACAAAGATCCCCAGATGACCGGTGGTATCATGGACGCAATAGACGATCGTCTGCTCATTGGCGATGATATCTTCAACGCCTTCGTAGAGATCACGCACCCAGCCCAGGGCCTGGGCAGGCGGCGTGATGTCGTCCCCGCGAGAGCAGAACACCACCACCGGGGAGCGCAGGTTGCGCAGATCGATCCGGCGACCATCGGAGGTCACCAGTTGCGCCGTGGAGAGGCGGTTACCGACGAAGAGGTTATCGACAATGTACTGGATCTCCTCACCGCCCAGCACCACATGGCCTCCCCACCAGCGCTCGAATTCGAGATAGCGCTCGGCCTCCGTGTCCACATTGGCGTAGAGGCCGTACTGCTTGCCCCACCAGGTATTCGCCGGGTTCAGTCGCTCGAAGTTCTGCACCAGCGAGGCCCCGTCGAAGAGGCCGGCCCCCAGGTCACTAAGCATGGAGGTCATCCAGCTGCCACCCGACATGCCACCGGTGTAGCGCATCGGCGCCTTGCCGTGCTCGCCTCCCCAGTACGACAGCGGGGCACCGGCGATGAGGATCGGACCGAAGATATCGGGCTCCAGCGCCGCTGCCATCATGATCTGCCAGCCGGCCTGACAATTACCGACCACCATAGGCTTCTCGGAAGTCTCGGGGTGACACTCGATGACGTGCCGCAGGAAGGCGACTTCCGCCTCGACCACGTCCTCCACGGTCTGGCCCGGCACCGGATAGGGCAGAAAGCCGATGAAATAGCAGGGATGCCCGGCGCGCAGGGCAACGCCGATCTCGCTGTCGGGCTTGAAGCCACCGATCCCCGGCCCATGACCGGCACGCGGGTCCACCACGACGAAGGGACGCATCAGCAGGTCGATCTCCACCCCCTCGGGGGGCAGGATCCGCAGCAGTTCATAATTGACCGGCCGCGGCAGGTCACGGCCATCCTTGAGCACTTCGGCTTCGAAGCCGAGCACATTGGGCTTGGTCTTCTCGATATGCTCGAGATACTGGTTGCCACGCAGTCGCATGACATCCATGTAGAGTACGCTGCGCTCGAAGGCATCGCGCCAGTAATCACAGGCTGCCCGTCCAAAGCCGAACGGATCCAGCATGGGCAGCATGGCTGCTGGTGGTGTCGGCATCAAGGGATTCATCTTGAGCTCCTGGCATTTCGTGAGCGTCGAACGCCCACAGGATTGAGTGGCTTGTTGCATTGCAATATAGCGCACATCCACATTATCTTCGAGACTCCTCGTACCAATCTCGCCATGGAGAAACCCGCCGAGGGAGAATTCATGCCGTGTACCGCGCCTGTGAGGTGCGGCGGATGCTGTGGTATCGTTGTCGAAAATACACGGTCGGCGAGCAGGCAGAGAGGCTTACCTCAATGAGTACACCCCCGAAACGCGTAGTCAGTGGCGAGAAATTTCGCAACGAGCACGGCATGGCCGTGATCAAGGATGGTATGAAATTGCGTCATCAGGCCGAGGAAAGCAATACACTCGGCCGCAAGCCCTCCTGGTTGCGTGCCCAGATCCCTGGCGGGGAACGCTTCGAGGCAGTCAAGAAGAACGTCGCCACCCACCGCCTCAGTACCGTCTGCGCGGAATCCCATTGTCCCAACATGGGAGAATGCTGGAGCAATGGTACGGCAACCATCATGCTGATGGGCTCGGTCTGCACCCGCGCCTGTCGCTTCTGTGCCGTGGACACCGGCAACCCCAGGGGATGGCTGGATGCCGAGGAACCCGAGAACACCGCTAGGTCGGTGGAACTCATGGGGCTGCGCTATGTGGTTCTGACCTCCGTGGACCGGGATGACCTGGACGATGGCGGGGCGACTCACTACGCCGATTGCATCCGTGCCATCAAGACCCATACGCCCGAGGTCGTGGTCGAGGCCCTCACACCGGACTTCGACGGCGATCCCAGCGCCATCGAGTGTGTCGTTGCTTCCGGCCTGGAAGTCTTCGCCCAGAACGTGGAAACCGTCGAGCGGCTGACGTCCCGGGTGCGGGACCCGCGCGCCGGCTACCGCAAGACCCTGGATGTACTGGCCCATGCCAAGCGTCATCGTCCCGATATCATCACCAAGACCAGCCTGATGCTCGGTCTCGGAGAGAGCGAAGCCGAAATCCTCGAGGCCTTCGATGACCTGAGGGCCATCGGGGTAGATATCGTCACCCTCGGCCAGTACCTGCGGCCTACCCGCAATCATCTGCCGGTGGAGCGCTATGTCACGCCCGAGGAGTTCGATCGCTACCGCGTACTCGGGCTGGAAAAAGGCTTCATGGAAGTCCCCTCCGGGCCCCTGGTTCGCTCCAGCTATCGAGCGGACCGGGTTTTCGAGAAGAACAACCTCGGCCTGGCGGCGCCTACCAGGGTGCCTGGCCAGGCATCCGATCCCGACCGCATCCAGGCGGTCAATGTTGGCTAAGTAAGCGCCGAGCGCCTCAGAATGGTGCGTCTGCCTAAGGCGGTATCAAGCAGAAACTTCTCCGGGCACTCTGTTCGGTAAGATTCTGGTTTCCAACCTCAACGTCTGCCGCCCGTCACCGCCCAGCCGGGCGCTTTCAGCTGGGAGCTTGGCGCTTTTAACTCCCTTCCCAGCTCCCGCGCCAGGCACGCGACGAGACGCTCGCCCACTGCCTCGACCCCGGGACAGTCGCCGACCAGGTCCGCCAGTCGTGTCATGGTCAGGCCGGCATAGCCACAGGGGTTGATGCGTGCGAAGGGCGACAGGTCCCCATCCACATTGAGGGCGACCCCGTGGAAACTCGCCCCACGACGGATACGCAGTCCCAGGGAAGCGATCTTGGCCTCACCCACATAGACGCCTGGCGCATCCGGCCTGGCCCGTGACGCCACTCCATGTTCGGCCAGGACGGCGACCACGGCGTTTTCCAGGACCGTGACGAGATCACGCACGCCCAGCCGCGAGCGCCGCACGTCCAGCAAGGGGTAGAGGATGAGCTGGCCGGGGCCATGATAGGTGACCTGCCCTCCCCGGTCGGTCTGCACCACCGGGATATCCCCGGGCATCAACAGGTGCTCGGGTTTGCCCGCCTGTCCCTGGGTAAATACCGGATCGTGCTCGACCAGCCAGAGCTGATCGGGCGTATCGACATCCCGGATATCCGTGAGGTGGCGCATGGCCTCCCAGACGGGCCGATAGGGCCGACGACCCAGCAGATGCACCTCCAGTTCGCGCATCCTCATACCACCATGTGAACGCGGCCTGTCGCCTTGAGTTCGAGGAAGAGGGCCTGGAGTTGCGACTCACCCGTGGCTCGAATGGAAAGCCGCACGGACTGGAAGCGACCGTTACGGCTCGGCACCACCTTGATGCCGG
This sequence comes from Halomonas sp., assembly GCA_024636705.1. GTDB lineage: Bacteria > Pseudomonadota > Gammaproteobacteria > Pseudomonadales > Halomonadaceae > Halomonas. The sequence continues at coordinate 5,305 of JAGXGN010000094.1, read as the reverse complement.
CGGCTTCGAACGCCGGGTCATGGCGCCTGACGATCTGGCAGACGGTGGCGGCGAAGTCCTCGGCGGCATCACCCACCACCTTCAGCGGGTAGTCGCAGGGGAAGGTGATCCTCGGCGGCTTGCCACCCGGCCGTGGAGCTGAAGGCCGGCGCAGGTCACGCAGGGTCTTGTCGGTCATGAGGCGTCCGATGGCTCGAAAATATGAGTGCCATTCTACTCAAGGCGCGAAGCGGTGACCAACCAAGGCACTCAGGCTCCCCGCAATCGTTTCTGGATGCCTAACCGAACCAGCGCCCGATGAGTTGGCTGAAGAAACGCTGTAACTGATCGAACAGACGCTTGAAGAACCCGCCCTCCTCGATGCTCTCCAGGGCCACCAGGGCCTGCTCACCGACTACCTCGTCGCCCATTTTGACTTCCAGGGTTCCGACTGCCTCACCGACCAGGATCGGAGCCACGAGGTCTGAGCGAATATCGAGACGGGCACTGAGTTCCTCGTTGCGCGCCCGCGGCACGGTCATGTGGACATTCTGATCGACCCCTACACGTAACTCGTTCTTCTCGCCGCCCCAGAGACGCGGGGTGTTGAGGACGGCACCTCGTTCATAGAGTTTCAGGGTCTCATAGTAGCGAAATCCGTAACTGAGCAGCTTCTGTGCCTCCTGGGCACGGGCCTCTTCCGAGTCGGTACCCATCACGACCGAGATCAGGCGCATGTCCTCGCGTTTGGCCGAGGCCACCAGGCAATAGCCGGCCTCCTCGGTCCAGCCGGTCTTGAGGCCGTCGACGCTGTTGTCGCGCCATAGCAGGCGATTGCGGTTGGGTTGGTCGATGCCGCCGAAGCTGAATTCCTTTTCGGCATAGGTGGCATAGTGCTCGGGGTAGTCGTTGATGATGTGCTGTGACAGCAGGGCCAGGTCGCGCGCCGTGGAGTAGTGGTTATCGTCGGGCAGACCAGTGGCATTGACGAAATTGGTATTATCCATCTCCAGGCGCGCGGCGTGCTGGTTCATCAAGTCGGCGAAGGGTGCCTCCCCGCCGGCGAGATATTCGGCCATGGCCACACTGGCATCGTTGCCGGAGACGATGATGATGCCCTTGAGGAGATCAGCCACCGACACCCGAGTATCGACCTCGATGAACATCTTGGACCCTCCGGTGCGCCAGGCCTTCTCGCTGACCGGCACCATGTCATCGGGGGAGATGTTGCCGCGATTCAGCTCGCGCTCCACCAGATAGGCCGTCATCAGCTTGGTCAGGCTCGCCGGCGGCAGTCGCTCGTCGGCATTTTGCGAGGCCAGCACGCGGCCGCTGTCGGCATCCATGAGGATCCAGGAGCTGGCAGCCAGCTGCGGCGGGGCCGGAATCATGGTCTGGGGCTGGGGTACCGGAATCTCCTGGGCTGACGCTTGGGAGAGGGTCAAGAATCCCATGACCAGCAGCATGAGAAGCCCGTTAAGGCGAAAAGATTGGGCAAGCACTCGCATGGGGGAAAATCTCGTTGAGGACATCTGGGATATCATGGTAAGGAAACGGCGTCTCATTCGACACCCTTGACGATAAAGCTCTGGTCGAAACCGGCAAGCCGGAGTTCATCCCGCGCCGGGGCCAACTGGCTGTCACTGGCCAATGGACCGACCTGCACCCTGTACAATCCGGAAGCGCTGGCCACCCTCACTGGATGCGAAAGGGCGGTCTCGAGGCGGCGTTTGAGGGCCATGGCATTCTCCTCGGAGCCCAGGGCTGCAATCTGCAGAAAGACGGCGCCATCGGCCGGACCCGGATCCGGCGAGCGGAACTCGACCACCCGATCATCTGGCGCGCCCATGGCTGCCACGACGGCCGAGGCCGGCTTGGCAGCAACCACCGATCTCGCGGGTAGGAATGATCCCTGCCGTTTAGCTTGACCGTTCTCGGCCAGCCAGCGTTGCACATCGATGGCCTCGACCCTTACCCGTCCGGTTCCCTGATCGAGAATTTCCAGGCGCGCGGCGGCGGCATAGGAGAGGTCGATCTCACGATCGCTGTGGAAGGGCCCGCGATCATTGACCCGCACGATCACCGACCGTCCGTTGTCGAGACTCGTGACCCGCGCATAGGTCGGCAAGGGCAGCGAGCGGTGGGCGGCGGACATCTCGTACATGTCGTAGATCTCGCCATTCGAAGTGGCATAGCCATGGAACTTCTTGCCATACCAGGAGGCCTTTCCCTCCCGCGCATAGCCTCGCGAATCCGGCAGGACCCGATAGGTCTTGCCCCAGACCTCATAGGTGGAGCGGTTGCCGCCGCGGGAATGGGGCTCGAGTCGTGGAACCGCATCGGGCACCCGGCTGACATCGGGAGGCTGCTCGGGATAGGCGTCACCGGACATGGCATAACGCCCGCCGGTACCGGGAGCCGTCGACGCGGAAGTCTCCCGGTCCGGCTGAACACCCCCGCCACCGGCACAGCCGGCCAGCAGGGCGACCAGGATGAGCAAGGACCAGGCCTTCATGGGGCATCCTCCACGTCGCGGCTCACCGCCTCTAGCCAGTCGGAACCGATCAGCCGGGCATCGGCGATCGACTCGGAGAGTTCGGTCACCGCCATGGCATAGAGATGGCTGCGATTGTAGCGGGTGATCACGTAGAAATTGTACTCGCCGAGCACGTAGCGCCAATTATCCTCGCCCGCTTCCAGCGACACCGGCAGCAGTCGATGGTCCTCGGCAAGCGAGTCAGGGACCTCGAGGCCCGCCCGGGCGAGCTCCGATGCCGGCACTGCCGGCGGCCGCGCGGCGCGGTTGAAGTCGATGCCAGCGGGTGGCGTGGCGGGCCCCTCGGCCGAGTGATAGATCGGCTCGGCCCGCCGCCAGCCGTGTTCGGCGAAGTAGTTGCCGACACTTCCGATGGCATCCACGGGGTTGGTCCAGAGGTCACGAAGGCCATCGTCGTCGAAGTCGACCGCATAGGCCCGATAGCTCGTCGGAATGAATTGCGGGTAGCCCATGGCACCCGCATAGGATCCATCGAGACTCCCCGGATCGACCTCCTGCTCACGGGTTATCTCGAGGAAGGCCGCCAACTCGCGCCGAAAGAAGTCACCACGCGCGGGATGGTGAAAGGCCAGGGTTGCGAGTGAGTCCAGCACCCGGTGACGACCGGTGAAACGACCATAACTGGTTTCCACCCCGATGATGGCGGCAATCACCACGGGGGGCACCCCATAGACCGATTCGGCGCGCGCGAAGGCATCCCGATGCGCCTCGATGAAGGCGACACCGCGGGTGATGCGCTCGGGCTGCAGGAAGATCTCGCGGTACTCGTCCCAGCGCAGGCGGCGCTCAGCGGCGCCTGCCATGGCGTCCAGTACACCCTGCTGAAAATCGGCATCACGCATGGCGCTTTCCAGCCAGTCGCGATCCATGCCCTTCTCGACCAGTTCATCGACCAGGGCCCTCGCGCCCTCATGCCGGGAGGGGTCGAAATCCGTGGCTGCCTGGATGCCCAGGGCCATGCCCGCCAGGCAGACACCGGCAATCATGGCCAGGGCCCTGGGGCCTTGCAAACGGGACACCTTCATGGCATTGCCTCTCCCTGGAAATCGCTCATCCATCGACTAGCGCGGCAGCAGGCGACGATGGGATTGAATGGCCATCAGAATACCGAAACCGGCCAGCAAGGTCACGCTGGAGGTGCCGCCATAACTGACCAGCGGCAGGGGCACCCCGACCACCGGCAGGATACCGCTGACCATACCGACATTGACGAAGACATAGATGAAAAAAGTGAGGACAATACTGCCGGCGAGCAGCCGACCGAAGGTATCCTGCGCCTCGGCAGCGAGCCACAGACCCCGGCTGACGATCAGCAGATAGAGCAGCAGGACGCTCAACATCCCGACCAGGCCGAACTCCTCTCCCAGCACCGCGATGATGAAGTCGGTGTGGCGCTCCGGCAAGAATTCCAGCTGGGACTGGGTACCCTGCAACCAGCCCTTGCCGAAAACGCCCCCACTGCCGATGGCAGTGGTCGACTGAATGATGTTCCAGCCCGACCCCAGAGGATCACTGTTGGGATCGAGGAAGGTCAGGACACGCTGGCGCTGGTAGTCTTGAAGGTTCATCCACAACAGGGGCAATGCGGCCGCGGCCAGACCCATCATGAAGAGAATGAAGCGCCAGGAAAGGCCCGCCAGAAGGATCACGAACAGGCCCGCCGAGGCCACCAGCAGCGAGGTTCCCAGATCGGGCTGCCGGGCGATAAGGACGACTGGCAGGCCGATGAGGGCGACACAGACGACGAGATCCCGCCACCGGGGGGGCAGCTCCCGACGGCTGAGGTAGGCCGCCACCATCATCGGCATGGCCAGCTTCATCATTTCCGAGGGCTGGAAACGAATCACTCCGGGAATCACCAGCCAGCGCTGGGCCCCCATGCCGATGTCCCCGATCAGTTCCACCGCCAGCAGCATCAGTACACCCAAGACGTAAGCGGGCAGGCTCCAGCGCATCAGGGTGGTGGGAGAAAACTGCGCAAGCACACCCATTACTGCAAGCGCCACACCGAAACGCACGCCCTGGGCGATGACGGTATCGAGCGCCTGGCCGCTGGCGCTGTAGAGCACCACCAGACCCGACAGCATCAGTACCAGCAGCATCGCCAGCAGCCAAGGATCCAGATGGAGGCGTTCCCAGAGACCCTTCCTGCGAGACATTCCGCTCTCGGGAGGACGCACGGGATGCCCCCGAATTGCCCGGGGCAGATCGATCATTGCCATGACTCAGTTTCCCGCCACATTGCCAGCCTCGCTTTCCAAGGCTTCGCGGAGTTCCTCGATATCGAGCCGCTCCTCGCCAAGCAGCCAGGCATCGGTCATTGCCTTGGCCAGATGCGCGGCATTGGTACTGCCCCCTCCGGCATTCTCGACGATCACCGAGACGGCAATCCGGGGGTCTTCCAAGGGGGCAAAGGCGATGAAGAGGGCATGGTCACGCAGGCGTTCGGCCAGCTCATCGGCGTCATAGCGCTGATCCTTGCCCAGTGAGAAGACCTGTGCCGTGCCCGACTTGCCGGCCATGCGATATTCGAGACCGACGCCAATGCGCCGTGCGGTACCCTCTCGGCCGCTGACGACCTTCTCCATCCCCGAGAAGACCCGATCCCACCAAGTGTCGTTGCCCGCGTCGATATCGGCGGGGGTGTCGGGCAGCGCCACCGGCACCTCCTCCTCGCCGATGCGACTGGCGATACGCGGCCTGACCCAGTCTCCGCGATTGGCGAGTATTGCCGTGGCGGTGGCCAGTTGCAGGGGGGTGACCTGCCAG
>JAGXGN010000093.1 GCA_024636705.1 Halomonas sp. | reverse complement strand
TCAGATGTGTATAAGAGACAGATCTGCAGCTCGGCTAGCCAATCCAGTAACGCCTGGTCCGGGGGCTCGCGCAGGAGACCGGCCATGAGCCGGTAGACATCGGCTCTCAGGGCATCGGTATCGCTGAGTTCCTGATGGTTGGCAACATCCTTGGACACTTGGGTCATGGCGCTCATACCTTGAGTTGTGCGTCTGGGTTACGGGCCATTTCCTGCCAGACATCCTTCACCCGGCAGTCCTCGCACATCTCCAGCCTTGCCATGGCATCGCCGGAGAAGTAGGGATGATCTGCCAGCTTGGCCTTGATGGACGCGACGGTGCTGGTTGTCGCGAAGGGCTTTCCGCAGCGAATACACTCGAAGGCCGCTTCCTCGTGGCAGATCTGGCGCTCGTTGCGCGCATCGCTGGCCAGGAAACCGGGCGCCAGACGGATGGCATCTTCGGGACAGGCCTGGGCACAGAGACCGCACTGGACACAATCGGCTTCACGAAAGCTGAGCAGTGGGCGGTCTTCACCGGCGGCGAGCGCCGGCGTGGGGCAGTTGGAGACACAGGCCAGGCAGAGGGTGCAGGCGTCCTGATCGACTTGGATACTGCCATAGGCCGCTTCCCCGCCAAGCCGGTGGCGTTGACCGTCGGGGATCCCGAGTCGGCTCAGTCGATCCAGGACGACATTGAGACGCTCGCGCTTGTTGCTGGAGTCGAAGATCAACGCCTCGTCGGTCAGGGAGACCTCGGCGGGCAGGGCATCCCGGGCGGCGGTGTCGCCGGCATCGAGTCGCTGGATGCGTGATGTCGAATGCCCCAGGGCCTCGAGCAGGCCCCATGCCTGATTCAACTGGTCATCGATGAAGTCCGCCAGGCGCTGGGGCATGGCCGGATGACGCTGGACTCGAACCTGGGCAGCACCGCCGGCAAGGGCCGTTAGCCACTGGTCATGGCCGGCGGCGCCCAGTTCTTCCAGGGGAACGTCCAGCAGATGCCCGGGCGTGTCGGCTTCCCCGTCGAGGTCTTCGGCTTCGCCGAAACGCACCACCGGCGCCGTTCCACCGGCCGTGCGGTAGGCCTCCAGCCAGGCCAGGATCGTCTCCTGCTGGCGATGGGTCTCGGGCATGCGGAACTGGATGGCCCCGGTGGGACAAGCACTGCTGCAGCTTCCGACGCCATGGCACCGGAAGGGGTCGATCTCCACCCAGGCCTCGATGCGACCCTGGTGACTGGTGATGGCATCGGCAGGGCAGACCTCCAGGCAACGCGTACAGCCGACATTGCCACTGGAGGCATGGGCGCAGAGATCCTTGTTGATCTGGAAGTAGCGAGGCTTGTCGAACTCTCCGACCAGACCGGCAAAGGCTTCCAGTTGGTCATCACGGTCCTCGGCCGAACTAGCCTCGACCGACCATCGCATGGCCACATAGCCGGGAGGCGGCAATTCGAGGGTGAGGACCGGCGAGCGACCCAGATCGAGGATGGCGTCGAAATGGGCACGATCGGCCAGCGCCTTGGCCAGGTCGAGGGCGGTACCGTCCTTCATCAGGGTCACCGAGAACTGGCCGAGATGGCCCTCGATGTGCAGATGGCGCAGCTGATCCCGGAGGAGGGCATGGTGGGTCAGGTGGGCGGTGGCGGACAGCAGGTCATCGTCGGGAAGGGGGGCATCTTCCGCAATGGCCTCGGTGAAGACCAGCGTCATTGACGTCGGCCCCCGCCCATCGAGGGCACGGGCGGCGAGCCTGGCATGGAGTTCATTGCCCAGGATCAGGACATGGCCATCACTCTGATAGCTGACACTCGCCGGTGTCAGGTTGACGGGCCATGAAATGGAATCTCGTGCTGCCTCCCTGGCTTTACGGTTTTGCTGCTCGTCCACTGGCAGCAGGTCGATTTTATGATTCATGCAGGCTCACGGTCGGGGAATGGCAAGCATTATTTTAGTATTAGTTTATATCAGTCTTGATCGATTTGATGTCGAACACCAATCCTCCCTTCGTCTAATGCCGCCGGTGACGACGAATCTTCGACGTCTGCTGAGGCGGCATCGGCGGAGTCCGACGCCTTGCTGTGGCTCTCGTCGCTCGGCTTATCCACCTCCTGGTCCGCCGCGGCATCGTCGAGGGATGCCGGGGCGGTGTCCTCTGGCGTCTCGGTCAGCGCCTCATCGGCGCCATCGCCTTCCTCGGGCGGGTCGACGGGGCGCGTCCACTGGCGCATTCGCTGGGCCAGTTCGCTGGCCAGGGGCTTGAGCTTCTCGCGATAATCGTCATCGTAATCATCGAGGCCGTCGCGGATGCCATAATTGTCACCAGAGAAGAGGCGACGCAGGGCGCGGCGACGTAACCCGCGGCTGACACCGGGCTCCAGGAAGGCCTTGATGTCACTGCCGGGGGGCAAGGTGTCGGGATCGGGGAGGGTATCGTCGAGGCTGCCAGGCGCGGGATCGACCGAGGAAACTTCCTCCCCAAGGGCATCGGTCTGCGACGCCGGGGAAGCGCCCGGGGGGGCGTCATGACCATCGACACGCGTTTCTTCGACCGCCTCGCCGACCGTGACGTCGTCGCTATCATCGGGGGTCTCATTACCCAGCTTGCGACGTGACCAACGCTCGAACCGACTCATTCGCTGTGCTCCCGGGCGCGTCCAGCCCCCTTGCGTTTTTTCTTGCGGCCCTCGGCAGGCGCCTCTCCGTGCCGAGCCAGATAGGCCTCCAGCCAGATCTGGATCGCCAGGGGCATCTCCACCTCGAGCACCTGGTGCTCACCATCGAGCCAGGCGGCAGCGACATCCTGGCTGGCGGTCATGGCAGCGGGGCGGGGCAGGCCGCCGGATTCGCCACAACGCACGAAGAGGCGGGGCGTTCCCGCCAAGAGGTTGAACCGGTAGGCCGCCCGCTCGGTGAGCAAGAGTTGGAGATCCAGCACCCAGGGGCCGGCATCACCCGGGGCAAGCCGGGTGATGTGCCACTGGGTCGAGTTGAAGCCCTTGATACGGTATGTCTCGCTCTCCAGATCGAAACTCAAGGTACGATGACTGTTCGACGCTGTCATTCGGTCCTGCCTTGCAAAGTTGTCTGCCTATTAAAGACAGTCGACGAAAGGAATGCCATCATCGCCAGTCAACGCTTCGTCGAGGAAATCCAATGCATGCCATCAGCCTGAGTCAGGCGCGACTCCCCCCGACCCTGGATATCAACGTATTCAACGAATTCGGTGAATGTCGTCGACAGGCCATCGCCGCCGAACGCGCCCTCACGCTGTATCTCAACCGACGCGAGATCGTCACCCTGATGACCCTGGGCGCTGATCCGGAAGCGCTGGTGGTGGGATACCTGCGCAATCAGGGGTTGCTGACGTCCCGGCAGGATCTCCAGGCCGTGCAGGTGGACTGGGACGTGGAGGCCGCCGCCGTGGTGACGCGTCACCTGCCCGAGGACATCGAGGAACGCCTGGGGCAACGCACCGTGACCACCGGCTGCGGACAGGGCACGGTCTTCGGGCGTCTGCTCGATGCCACCTCCCTGAATCCCCTGCCCGAGACTCGGCTGTGCCAGTCGGTCCTCTACGCCATGCTGGAGAACCTCGGTGCCTACAACGATACCTACCGCAGTGCCGGGGCGGTACATGGCTGCGCCCTGTGCCACCAGACTCGGGTGCTGGATTTCGTCGAAGATGTGGGGCGCCACAATGCCGTGGATACGCTGGCGGGACGAGAATGGCTGGGCACGTCCGCCGGCACCGAAAGGGTATCGCAGCAGGCCGATATCTTCTACACGACGGGGCGCCTGACGTCGGAAATGGTCCTCAAGGTCGCCCAGATGGGCATCAGTGTCCTGGTGTCGCGTTCCGGCGTGACGCAGAAGGGCGTGGAACTCGCCGAACGCTTCGGTGTCATGATGATCGCCCGGGCCAAGGGCCGGCATTTCCAGGCGATCCATTCGTCCGGTCGCCTCGACCTGGATGCCATTCCCCCGAGGCGACCCGGCGATACCAGGCCCTCCTGACATCCGGCCGTTAGCGCAACCAGCCTCAGTTCTCGAGGGGCAGACCCAGGAGGGCCTTGAGGTGGGCCTCGGTGCTGCGTCCCAGTGAAGCCAGGTGATAGCCGCCTTCGAGGACGGACACCAGGCGACCGTCGGCATAGAGCGCGGCGATCTCCAGGGCCAGGTGGGTGATCCAGTGGAAGTCTGCCTCGTCGAGGCAGATATCCGCCATCTCATCCTCGCGATGGGCATCGAAGCCCGCCGAGACCAGCACGATATCCGGCTTGAAGGCATGCAGGGCCGGCAGCCAGTCATCCTCGATCGCCTGGCGAAAGGTGGCACTGTCGGTACCGGCCGCCAGGGGCGTATTGATCACGTTGTTCCATTCGCTGCGGATATAGCGCCAGGGATAGAAGGGATACTGATAGCTGGTACAGATCATGACCTCGGGGTCGTCCTTGAAGATGTCGATGGTGCCGTTGCACTGGTGGACATCGAAGTCGAGGATGGCGATTCGGCGCGCGTGATATCGCGCCCTGGCATGGGCCGCGCCCACCGCCACATTGTTGTAGAAACAGAAGCCCATGGCCTCGGCTGCTTCGGCGTGATGGCCCGGGGGGCGAACGGCGCAGAAGGCATTGTCGGCCTGGCCCCTGAACACCTGGTCGACGCCACGGATCACGGCACCCGCGGCCATCCGTGCGGCCTCCAGGCTGTCGGGGTTCATCAGGGTGTCACTGTCCAGTGTCACGATTCCCGCCTCGGGCAAACACTTGTCGAGGGCCCTCAAGTGGCGCAACGAATGGACCCTGGCGAGCTCCTCCTCGGTGGCGGGGCGCGCATCGGACTGCATGGTCTGCTGGAGCACACCGGCCAGCGACAGCCGGGCCTGGATCGCCTCCAGCCGCGTTGGACTCTCCGGGTGTTCGGGCCCCATGTGGTGGAGCATGCAATGCGGATGGGTGATGTAGCCGGTAATCATGTGGGCGCTCCGCAGGGTCTGGATCCAAGATAATCGGCCGCCTACCTTGTATGACAGTGTCCATAAGTCTTATACAAGGGGGGTATGCCAACGGCCGATCCCTCGGGAGGGCGATGTGAGTACCCGTTTCCTGCATCATTTCTTCGAACCCAGCACCCTGGCCGTCATCGGGGCCTCGGAAGAGTCGGACTCCCTCGGCGGCCTGGTGATTCGCAACCTCCAGCAAGGGCAATTCCCCGGGAAGATCTGGGCGGTCGATCACCGGGGACATGATGCCGTCCATGGGCAAGCCTGCTATCGACGCATCTCGCGGCTACCGGGCATACCCGACCTGGCGGTGATCTGTTCCCCGATCGAGACGGTACCCGGTCGAATCGCTCGGCTCGGTCGCCTGGGTGTCCGGGCGGCCCTGGTCCTGTCCGGGGGCGCCCACCTGGATGTGGATGAGGACCACAAGGGGTCGATCCGCCAGCGCATGCTTTCCGCCGCGCGGATCTCGGGAATCAGGGTGCTGGGGCCGGAATGCATGGGGCTGATCGTGCCGGGACGCAAGCTCAATGCCTCCTACGCCAGTCAGCCGATCAAACCCGGGAGGGTGGCCTATCTCGGCCAATCCGGCATGCTGGGCAATGCCATGATCGACTGGGCCGCGGGACGCGGGATCGGGTTTTCGCACCTGATCACCCTGGGTGACAGCGTGGATGTCATGTTGCCCGACCTGATGGACTACATCGGCCAGTTCTCGCCCACCCAGGCGATGCTGCTCCATCTGGAGCGGATCCAGGATGCCCGTCACTTCATGACGACCCTGCGCGATACCTCACGCAATCGACTGGTACTGGCGATCAAGAGCGGACGAACGCCAGAATCGGATCTCACCGGACTGGCCCCCACCCCCGGCATCGTGAATCGAGATCGCGTCTTCGATGCGGCCTTCGCGCGGGCGGGGGTGGTTCGGGTCAATGATTCCGACGAACTCTTCGATGCACTGGAAACCCTGTCGCGGATGAAGCCCCTGCGGGGTGATCGCCTGGCCATCGTGTCCAATGGTCTGGGGCCGGCCCTGCTCGCCATCGACAAGTTGATCAGCAGCGGTGGACGCCTGGCGGCCTTCACCGAGGATACCCAGCAGGCGCTGCGCAAGGGCGTTCTCGACGTCAGCCGACCGGGTGACAACCCGGTAGACCTCGGCGGAAATGCGACACCGGAAAAATTCGTCGAGGCTCTCGCCATCGTCGCCGGCGACCCCCGGGCCGATGCCGTCCTGGTGGTCCATGCGCCGACGCGCCTGGCGCCGTCCAAGACCACGGCACAGGCGATCATCGCCAATCGCCGGCGTTTCCGGCGTAACCTGCTGACCAGCTGGATGGGACTGGAGGAAGCCGTCTCGGCGCGCCACGAGTGCCATCTCGCCGGGGTGCCCACCTACATTTCCCCGGAAAAGGCGGTCAAGGCCTTCACTCACATGGTGGACTACCAGCGTGTCCAGGCGCTGCTCCACGAGACGCCCCCCAGCCTGGCGTTCACCTCCAACGCGGCGATTCGCCGAGAACTTCATGAGCTGATTTCGCAGGCCCGTGATCAGGGTCGAGAATGTCTCTGCCATTCCGACGTCGGTCGGGTGCTGGAGGCCTACGGCATTCCCGTGGCGCCGAGTCGCTATGTGAACAGCGCCGAGGAGGGCGCCAGGGCCGCTGCCGATATCGAGGGGTCCATGGCGCTCAAGGTGGTCCATGAGGGTAACTGTCACCCCTTCCGCTATCGTCGCCATCCCCACCGTCTCTCGGCAGGGCTGCTGCAGGATCTGGCCAGTCCCGCCCAGGTCGCGGAAGGCGTGTCACGGCTCGAGGAAACGGTGCATGAGAACTTTCCCGATCTGAAAATCCGGCAATATTGTCTGCAGCCCATGCAGCGCGGCAAGCATTCCCTGCAACTCTGTGCCGGCATCACACGTGATCCCGTCTTCGGGCCGGTGATCCTGTTCGGCATCGGGGGCTACAAGGTCAATATCCTCGCCGACCGTCAGGTCGTTCTGCCGCCACTCAACATGCGCCTCGCCGAGGACACCATCGACCGCACCCACGCCGCGCGCCTGATTCGCGAGCACTCCCAGGACCCCGAGCGAGACATCGAAAGACTCTGCCAACTGCTGGTCAAGCTGTCACAGATGGCCAGCGACCTGCTGGAACTTCGCGGGCTCGAGCTCAATCCCTTGCTGTTGAACCGCGATGGCCTGGTGGCCGTGGATTTCGCTATGGATCTCGGCCCCGCGGCACGCTTCGCGATCATGCCCTATCCCGAAGAGTTGCGTGAAAACGTCATCCTGAAGAATGGCTGGGAAGTGGAAGTGCGCCCCATCCGCGCCGAGGATGCCCCCCTGATCAGTGATTTCCATGGGAAACTGTCCGAGGAGAGCATCCGCTTCCGCTATTTCCATCACAAGGCGGATCTGACCCAGCGCGACCTGTCCACGCTCTCGCATATCAACTATGACAGGCAGATGGCCTTCATCGCCGAGCATCACCGCGAAGACGGCGCCCGGGAAATGCTGGGTGTCGTGCGGGTCTGGAATGATCCGGATAATATCCGCACCGAATTCTCGATCATCGTCCGCGATGATCTCCAGGGACTGGGGATCGGCAGCCTGCTGATGAAGAAGATGATCGATTATTGCCGAAGCGTGGGGACCCTGGAGATGATCGGCAAGATCATGGCCGACAACCACCCGATGCGCGCGCTGACACAACGCCTGGGATTCCGGATGCGACACGACATGGAGGAGCAGGAAGTGGATGCGGTATTGCGACTCAACGAACCCGAAAGCGAGTGGCAGCGGCATCGCCTGGAAAGCCTTCCGGATTGATCCTTGCCCCTCGGGGCCGGAAGATCGCCAGGCGTGAGGCCATGCGAAAGATCAGGGGGCCAGACGGAAATGGAGCCAGTCGCCGTCGCGACGCTCGAAGCGGATGCGGTCGTGCAATCGGCTGGGCTGCCCTTGCCAGAACTCGATCATTCGCGGGATGACCCGATAGCCACCCCAGTGGATCGGGCGGGTTATCGTCTGGCCTTCATAGGCACGCTCGAAACGCTGCTCGCGCTCTTCGAGCCAGGTCCTGTCGGGGATGACCACGCTCTGGGTGGCAACCCAGGCACCCAGCTGGCTGCTTCGTGGGCGGCTGGCGAAATACCCGTCCGACTCTTCGGATGTGACTTGCTCGACGCTGCCCTCGATACGCACCTGGCGAGACAGGGAAGGCCACCAGAAGACCAGGGCGGCATGGGGGACATTGGCCAGCTCACTGCCCTTGTGGCTGTGGTAGTTGCTATAGAAGATCAGCCCTCTTTCATCGAGACCCTTGAGCAACACGACGCGGGCATGGGGCTGGCCTTGACTGTCGGCCGTCGCAAGGGTCATCACATTGCCGTCATCGCCCTCGCTCTCCAGGGCGAGACTCAGCCATTCCTCGAACAGTCCCAGCGGATTTCCCGAGGCCTGTGACGCCTCGAGGCGACCACCTTCGTAGTCGCGGCGTATGTCGGCGATATTGCGTGTCATCGCGTTCTCCTCAGATTTCTCTCATGTTCGCTGTTCATGAAGACGAGCTCAACACCCGGAGTCACCAGGGCAGAGGTTTTCTTCGGCTAAGGTTATATCAATAGAGGTCAACGCTGTTGACGACTGCGGAAGCGGGCATAGCACGTGGCACCGACGAAGAGGGAAAGCGCGACCAGGCAGATGACAAGCCCAAGCCTGCTCAGGCCTGGTGTGATCGCAATGTTTACCCCCATCATGAAGTACAGAAGACTTACGAAAGCGAGCCAAGCATGCCCCCGGGCCCACCCCGAAAACAGGCTTGGAGTGAACAATACCAACGGGAGGATGTAGATGGCCGAGGTAATAAGGGCGGCTAGTGTGCTCTGCTGCTGCAGAAATCCCGTGGCCGTTAGTAGCACTACCAGAAGCACGAAGCTTGCAAGCACGAGTCCTCGCGCCCGTCGTGTAAGAGTGTCCAGCCCATGGCGTTGCTCCAGGGCGTCAAGCCACTGTCTCATGACGCCTCCCGGCGCATGGCATCCAGTGCCAGGGCGAGTCCGGCCAGGCGGCGGCCCTGGGCATGGGCGAGCTGGCGTTCATGCGCGTCGAGCGCTCGGTCGCTGCGCTTGCCGGCGAGGTGACTGGCGCCGTAGGGCGTGCCGCCGGTGGCGGTTTCCATCAGGGCGGTCTCGCTGTAGGGGATGCCGGCATAGACCATGCCATGATGCAGAAGGGGCAACAACATGGAGATCAGGGTGGCTTCCTGGCCACCATGAAGACTGGCGGTAGAGGTAAAGGCCGAGGCCGGCTTGTCGATCAGGGCGCCCCCCAGCCAGAGCTCCGAGGTGGAATCGATGAAATACTTGAGCGGCGCCGCCATGTTGCCGAAGCGGGTCGGGCTGCCGATGGCCAGGCCGGCGCAGTGACGCAGGTCGTCCAGGCTGGCGTAGACGGCCCCCTCGTCGGGAATCTCCGGATCCACCGCCTCGCATGTCGCCGATACGGGCGGGACGGTGCGAAGCCGCGCCTCGATAGCGCGGCGGGATTCGATGCCTGCGGCGAATTGCTCGGCCATGGCGCGTGTCGCCCCCTGGCGGGAAAAATAGAGGATCAGGACATAAGGCAGGCTCATCGGGGCTCCGGGTCAGGGGTGGCGTGGCAGACGCTGAGTAGGCGAACCATTGTAGAAGGGCGCCGGGGCTTGCCACAACCGACGCTACGCTTGGGTGGCCACTTCCGCCTGGCCTTCGGGCAGGCGTCGATAGACCCAGACCTTGTGGCCCTCAGCGAGTTCGAGCCTTACGCGCTCATAGCGAAACCCCAGGCGCTCGTAGCGGTCCAGTCGCGCCAGTTCCTCCGCGTAGACCTCGATGACCTCGCCTTCGACTTGTTCTCCAGGTGCCTCGGTCAGATCAAGACCCTCGCGGCGAAAGCCCTCCAGCACGGCCGTCTCGCTGTCCCCGGCACGGCCCATCACGATCCAGCGCACCAGCCCGAGGCGCAGGGTGCCATACACGAAGACCTCATGGGGCCCTGCGGTGATGGGCGCCAGATCCTCGGGGCGGTCGTAGGTAAAGGGACTCAGCATGGTCAGCCAGAGCCAACCGGCAATGGCCACTGGCAGGCCGAAGAGGGCCAGCAGAAAAAAACGAAGGCGTGACATCTGGACTCCGGAGTGAAACGGGGCCCCAGCCTGACATGGCGAGGCTTGCCTGTTCCACTTAAGACAGCCGAGAGCCTCTGCTAGGATGACAAGTGGCTGGCCAGCTTCGATGAGGTCCAGGCCTATGTCTCGGCCCAGCAGGCCGATGGGGGCCTGGGTGCCACCTGGGGCATGCTGCGCAAGAGTCAACGGGCGAGAACCGACAATCGGGAGCGTCAGCAGAAGCGACGCGGTTGACGCTCAGCCGAGGCCATTCTCACGCAGCCGGCGCTTGAAGAGGGGCTCACGGAGGTCCACTGCCGGCTGGTAGCTGACACTGAAGGCGCCCAGCGCGCGCAGGGCATCGTCCAGGTGCTGGTCCTCGCGAAGTGCCAGGGCATCGAAGCCACAGCGGGACATGTAGAAGAGCTGGTCGGCGAGCACATCACCGATGGCACGGATCTCGCCGACATAGCCGTAACGCTCCCTGAGCAGGCGGGCCAGGGTCTGTCTCT
>JAGXGN010000092.1 GCA_024636705.1 Halomonas sp. | reverse complement strand
GCCGAAGTCCTGCAGCAGCGGGTTGAGGTCAGCACCGTCCTGGGGGACATTGAGCAGCAACCGCTCGAAGGGGTTGGAGGTGATCAACACAAAGGACAGAAAGCCCACGCTGACCAGCCCCATCACACCCAGCACCCGGGCCAGCATGTCCCGGGGAAGCTGTTTGGAGAGGTTCGCGACGGCGAAGGTCCAGGCGCTGAGGACAAGACTCCACAGCAGCACCGAACCCTCGTGGTTGCCCCATACCCCGGTGACCTTGTAGTACCAGGGCAGCAGCGAGTTGGAGTTGTTGGCCACGTTGGCCACACTGAAGTCATCCAGCAAATAGCTGGCGGTCAGGCTGGCGTAAGCGATGGCCAGGAAGAGGAACTGGCCGGTGGCCATGGGGCGCGCGTAGGCCATCCACAGCGGGCGGCGCGTGGCCGCTCCGGCCAGCGGCATCACCGCCTGCACCAGTGCCATCATCAGGGCAATGATCAGGGCGTAGTGACCAATTTCGGGGATCATCAGGGTCTGCATGGCAACTCCGGATCAGTTCTGGCTGGCGCCGTTATCCTGCGCATCGCGCCGCTCGCCCACCTCGGCCGCCTTGGCCTGGTAGTCCTCCGGCGAATAGCCGGCGTCCTCGAGGGCCTTGCCCACTTCAGGCGGCATGTAGTTCTCGTCGTGGCGCGCCATAACCTGATCCGCCTGGACCCAGCCGCCGCGCTGCAGCTCGCCAACCACCACCACGCCCTGGCCCTCGCGGAACAGGTCGGGCAAGATTCCACTGTAGCGCACCTCGACGTCGTCGACATAGTCGGTCACGATGAACTTCACCTCGAGACTGTCGACATCGCGATTCACCGAGCCTTCCTTGACCATGCCGCCGGCGCGGATGCTGTGCTCGAAGGGGGCGTCGCCGGCGGCGATCTGCACCGGGCTAAAGAAGAGATTGATGTTGCTGCGCAGGGCATAGAGCGTCAGCCCGACGGCGACCGCCGCCAGGGACAGCAGCCCCATGATTACGAACAACTTCTGTCGGCGCTTAGGTGTCATTGGCGTTTCCACCCCTCTGATAGTGATTTGTGGTCCCGCCGGGGCACCCGGCAAGGCGTTGTTCGCGGCGCATGCGGCGCTGTAGACCACGCAACAGGCGGCGATGTTCAGCACGGGCATGGATGCCGCTGACCAGCAGCAGTGCCAAGGTCACAGCCCAGGCGGTCCAGACGTAGGGCGCATGCCCGCCCATGGCGATGAAGTCCTGAAAACTCTCGAAGGCCATCAGCTTAGCTCCCCGGCCAGCTCGCGAACCCAGCGCTTATTGCTCTCTCGGCGCAGAATCTCGCTGCGCATGCGCATCAGGGTCACGGCAACGAAGAAACAATAGAAGCCCAGCACCATGATCAGCAGCGGCAACCACATGTCGGCCGGCATGGAAGGCCGCGAAGTCATGGAAAAGGAAGACGGCTGGTGCAGGGTGTACCACCAGTCCACCGAATACTTGATGATGGGAATGTTGATCACGCCGACCATGGCGAGCACGGACGCCGCCCGTGAAGCGCTGTGACGGCTCGAGAAGGCCCCGCGCAGGGCTATCACACCGATATAGAGGAAGAACAGGATCAGCATCGAGGTGAGGCGCGCGTCCCACATCCACCAGGTGCCCCAGGTGGGCACGCCCCACACAGCGCCGGAGAACAGCCCCACGAAGGTCATCGCGGCGCCCAGCGGGGCCATCATCGCCGCGGCCATGTCGGCGATCTTGATCTTCCAGACCATGAAGATCAAACCGGCCACCGCCATGCTCACGAAAATCGATTGGGCCAGGAATGCCGCCGGTACATGGACGTAGATGATGCGATAGCTGTTGCCCTGCTGGTAGTCCGCCGGGGCGAAGGCCAGGCCCCAGACCGTGCCCACCCCGATCAGCAGGACCGCCGTGGTCCAAAACCAGGGCAGCAGCCGTGAGCTGATGGCATAAAACCACTTGGGCGAACCCAGCTTATGAATGAAGGCCCACATACTTCGACAACCTCTCAACCGTTGATACTGATGCGCAGGGACGCTGCGATTGCCCAGGGCGCAAGCATCAGCGCTACCGCGAGCAGTGCGCCGAGAATGGCCAGGTGGGCCGTTACTCCGTCCCCCATGATGGTCGCCTTGACAGCCCCAGCGCCGAAGATCAGCACCGGGATATAGAGTGGCAGCACCAGCAGCGACAACAGCACGCCACCCCGGGATAGTCCCACTGTCAAGGCGGCCCCGATGGCCCCGATCAGGCTCAGGCTGGCGGTCCCGACCGCCAGCGACAGCGCCAGAACACCATAGCTCCCGGCCGGGAGCGACAGCATGAGCCCCAGTACCGGCGCCATCAGCGCAAGCGGCAGGCCCGTCATCAGCCAGTGTACCGCGACCTTGGCGAGCACCAGCGCCGGCAATGGCTGGGGAGAGAGCAGCAACTGCTCCAGGGAACCATCCTCGAAGTCACCTCGGAACAGGCTGTCGAGGGAAAGCAGGGCCGCCAGTAGCGCCGCCACCCACAGCAAGCCCGGCGCGATGGTCGCCAGCAGGACCGGGTCCGGCGAAATGCCGATCGGGAAGAGGGTAATCACCAGGGCAAAAAATACCAGGGGATTCATCAGCTCGCTACGCCGACGCAGCAGCAATATCAAGTCACGCTTCAGGGTCGCACGCAATGCGACCACCAGGCCCCCACGAGGTTCCCCGCGCGAGACTCGGGCGCCTTCCTCTTCGACCATCGGGGCTTCAGTGCCGCGCATCATCGCCTCCCTGACCCAGGTGGATGCGGCGAAGCTCGAGTGACCTGAGCTCGTGATGAGTCGTCACCAGCACACAGCCTCCCGCACGGGCATGTGACTGCAGCTGTGCTTCCAGGGCCAGGACACCCTGGCGGTCGATGGCGGTGAAGGGCTCGTCGAGGACCCACAGCAGTCGGGGCGTCAACGTCAGGCGAGCCAGCGCCACTCGGCGCTGCTGCCCGGCGGACAGCTGGCCGGTGGGCAGGTCCTCGAACCCACCGAGCCCCACGCCCTCGAGTGCCGCCATTCGGGCGGATTCACTGTCAGGGTCACCGGTCATGGCCTGGTACCAGGCCAGGTTCTCCAGGGGCGTCAGCGCGGATTTCACGCCAGGGGCATGCCCCAGATAGAGCAGGCTGGACAGGAAATCGGTCCGGGCGCGCTCCATGGGCAGAGAGTTCCAGAAGAGCTCACCCTGGTAGTCCGACAGTTGGCCGGAGAGGATCTTCAACAGGGTCGTCTTGCCGCTACCGTTGGGCCCTTCTATCCTCACGATCTCGCCCGCATGGATATCCAGATCGAGCCCTTCGAAGAGCCAACGATCATCGCGTTCACAGGCAAGGTTCCGTGCTTGGAGACGCAGGGTCAAAGCACTCTCCGAAGATGGGTCATAACACCAGGACTCTACACGGAAAGGGCATTTGCCGCCAGTCTCGCCGCTGCGTCAGCCAGTCGCGGTTGACCTCGGTAACTCCCGGGGATTGCGGGATACCTTGCGCCTTCCGGGGGGCCTGCTATGCTCAACTGGCACTGTATGAATCGACAGGATAATTTTTCTTCCGCCGCCAGGAGAGACCCACGATGCCAAGAGGCACACCGGAATTCCTGAATCGCCGTCCCAATCTACCGATCGCCGAGTCCTGGGAAGCCATTCCCGGGGAAAACCTGGTCGAGATCCCCTTCCTGGGCCAGGTATCGGCAGGATTACCCATCGAGGCCTGCCTGGATGGCGACAGCCTGCATGTCCCGACGCGCATGGTACGGCGCAACACCTATGCCCTGAAGGTCCGGGGCGACTCCATGGTCGACTGCAACATCTTCGACGGGGACGTGATCATCATCGAACGTCAGGAGAGCGCCGAGAACGGGGAAACCGCCGTGGTGATGATCAACAATCAGGAAGTCACCCTGAAAAAGCTCTATATCGAGCGCTCGGGGGTACGCCTGCAACCCGCCAACACGAGCATGGCGCCGATCTACCTGAAGAACAGTGATATCCAGGTGCTGGGGCTGCTCATGGGGGTCGTGCGACAGACGGAGATGGCCGCCTGATGCGCTATCCGGTGCCCAACCTTGTGAGCGGCGAACACCGGGAGACTGAAACCGAGGTCGACCGCAGCCGCTTTCTCGCCTGGATCTGCCACGCTCCCGACATCGCCGCCTTCGAGGCGATGCTGGCCGAGGCGCGCCGCCTCCATCCCAATGCCAGCCACCACTGCAGCGCCTTCATCGCCGGCCCACCCGGCGAGCAGACCGCTATCGGCTTCTCCGACGACGGCGAGCCCGGCGGCACCGCCGGTCGACCCATGTACCAGGTGATTGAGGGCTCGGGCCTCGGCCAGGTGGCCTGCGTGGTCACCCGCTACTTCGGCGGCACCAAGCTGGGTACCGGGGGGCTGGCCAGGGCCTACGCTCAGGCCGTTACCCAGGCGCTGGAGGAACTTCCCCGCCGCGAAGTCATTGAGCGCACCTCCCTGCAGTTGAAACTCGACTTCGCCGGCGAGGCCGATGCCCGCGCCTGGCTTACGGGCCAGGAGATCCCCATCGAGGCCGCCGAATATGGCGCCGACGGGGTGGTACTCACTGTGGGCTGGCCCAGCGACCTCAGCGTCGATCTCACCGCCCTCGAATCACGGCTGCGTGGCCGAATCGACCTCCTCGAAGCCTGAGCGGGCAGACCGGCTCATCCGACTCAGCGGTTCACTCGTCCCAGGGAAGAGCCCCCCAGGGCCACTTCGTAGGAGCGCCGGATATGGTCGTCCATCAATTCCCTGGCCCCTCGGGCATCGCGTTTCAGGGCCAATTCCACCAGTATTTCATGCTGTGCGTCCAGCACTCGCCTGGTCTCGGGAATCTCCGGTGCCATTCGCCGGTAACGATCGAATTGATCGTGCAACTGTTCGATGAAACGCAGTAACCAGACCGAGCCGCAGGGGGCGACCAGGGTCCGGTGAAACCGACCATGAAGCTGTTCCCATTCGTCCACCTTCTCCGGCGCCAGATCGGCACGCTTCAGCCGGTGCGCCGCGGCCAGCACTTCGGATTCCCACTCGGCATCACCATGGTGAATCGCTCGCTCCAGGGCCATGCATTCGAGCTCGCGGCGCATCCCCGAGACGTCATCGAGCTCTTCGCGATCCAGGCGCGGCACCCGGAATCCTCGCTGATTCTCCTGGATCAGCAACCCATAGGCCGCCAGCCGATTGAGCGCCTCCCTGAGCGGGCTGAGCCCCACCTCGTACTGCTGCTTCAGTGCGCTGATGGCCACCTTCTCGCCTGCCTCGAACCGACCGTTGACCAGATCCTGGCGCAGGGTGTCGTAGATGCGGCTGGAGGTCGTGATTCGCCCTTTCCGTTTGGGTATCGCCATTGAGTTCCCCTTGGCTGACGTTATCGGTCCCGAGGTTGACGCCTCTTGCAGTGCCACATTATATTCTAGACACGATAATCGATTTTTTATCCACAAGAAGATCAATGATGGCACAGTCAATCGACGCTAGTCAGGGGCGTAGCGTTTCCGAAGGGGTTCCTCCATGACGACATCGACCGGCAAAGGCCTGGCCGACCTGTTCTGGGCCTTCACCCGCATCGGCCTGCTGGGGTTCGGTGGCGGCCCCGCCATGATCCCGCTGATTCGCCAAGAAGTGGTCAAGCGTCACCACTGGCTCGATGACGATGAATTCGCCGACATCCTCGCCATCGGCAACACCCTGCCAGGCCCCATCGCCACCAAGATGCCCGGCTATATCGGCTACCGTGTCGGTGGCATCGGCGGATGCATCATCGCCGTGGCCGCGGTGATCCTGCCGATGATCGCGGCCATGATCGCCATGCTGGGCATCTTCAGTCGCTATCGCGACGTGGCCTGGATTCGTGGCATGGGGCAAGCGGTGGTGCCCGTCGTCATGGTGATGATGGCCCAGTTGACCCTGGACTTCTGGAACAAGTCTCAACTGGCCCTGGGCTGGCTGGTCAGCCTGGTGATGGTCGTGGTGGCCGGGGGGTTGATCTATGTCCTGGGCGTCCACCCGGGTTGGGTGATCGGCGCCCTGTTGGTCGCCGCCCTGCTTCGCCCTGTCACGCTCGGTAAGGAGACCAGCCGATGATCTACTGGGAATTGTTCCTCGCCTTCTTCATTCCCAACATCATTGGCTATGGCGGTGGTCCAGCCATCATTCCGCTGATCGAGACGGAAGTCGTCGGTCGATACGGCTGGATGAATGCTCAGGAATTCGCCGAGACCCTCGCCCTGGGCAATGCCCTGCCCAGCCCGATCGCCACCAAGATGGCCGGCTATGTGGGTTACGATGTGGCGGGCATGGGCGGGGCCGCGGTGGCCGTATTCGCCACCGTGGTCCCCTCCTTGCTGCTGATGCTCGGCGCCCTGGGCCTGCTATACCGACACCGGGAGTCACCGCGGGTGAAGCGCATGAGCCAGTGGGTGCGGCCGGTGATCGCGCTGATGATGGCCTGGCTGACCCTGGGCTTCCTCATGGAGGGCATCGAAGGCGCCGGCATCGTCCACACCCTCCTGATCGCCATCGCCTCTGCCATCGCCCTGCTGAGATTCAAGACCCACCCGGCCTTCGTGGTCATGGCCGCCCTGATCTATGGAGGACTCTTCCTCGGTTGAAAGACAACCGCAAGCAATACAATCCAAGCCATAATAACGACAGTGCAAGCCAAGACTTGTCCTTCCCGACAAACGGGATCACACGCTCACCCATCGCTCTGCAGAGCATGGCAATCACCACCATCCACAACAGCAAAGGTGTTATCACATGACGTGTTCAAGACTGACCCTCACCATCGCCGCCATTGGCCTGGCGTCAAGCGTCGCCTTGACCAGCACCGCGCAGGCCGACTATCCGGAACAGGACATCCGCATGGTTATCCCCTACGGCCCGGGCGGCGCCACCGACATCATCTTCCGACTGATCTCCAAGGAAGCCGAGAAACATCTTGGGGAATCCATCGTACCGGTCAACATGGCCGGTGCCGGCGCGACGCTCGGCTCGAGAAACGTCAAGGATGCCGACCCTGATGGCTATACCCTGCTCGGCAGCCACGACACCATCGCCCTCTCCAAGCTGGCCGGCACCGTGGATTACTCCTACGACGCCTTCGAGCCGGTCGCCCTGTTGACCCAGACCATCAATATCCCCACCGCGAACTCCAACCATCCGGTACAGAGCGCCGACGAGATCGCCGATTACGTCAGCGAAAACCCCGGGGAGGTGCGCTTCAGCATGATCCCGAGCTCCACCGACCACTTCTTCTGGGTGCAATTTTTCGACGCCACAGGCATCGACATGGCCGACGTACGCCTGGTCGGCTACCCCGATACCGGCGAGCAGGTATCGGCCCTGATGGCCGAGGAAGTCGACTTCGCGATGTTCAACCTGCCTTCCGGCGGCGCATATTATGAAGACGGCACCTTCCGCCCATTGGCCGTCGCACATCCCGAACGGCTGGACAGCCATCCCGATGTCCCCACCCTGCGTGAGCTGGGCATCGAGATGGATCACTCGACCAGCCGCGGCATCTTCGCGCCCAAGGGCACGTCTGAGGAGATCCAGGCGACTATCGCCGACGCCTATGGCAAGGCGCTGGAGAACGAAGAGATCCGTAGCCGCATCGAGAACGAGTTCGGCTCCGTCGTGAGATTCCTGGCAGGGGATGACTATCTCGAGTTCCTCGATGAAAACGAGGCGGCCCTGACCGCCGCCGCCGAGAACATCGACTTCCAGAACTGATACGGCGATTCCCTGCCGACCGCCAACGTGTGGTCGGCGGGTTTCTCCCGAGAAACCTATCATGCTGATGCTTACCAAGGATCGTGCCCTGGCGCTTGCCATGATGCTCATGGCAGGCATCCTGCTGGTGGAATCCGGCAATATCTCCCCACCGACCAGCTGGCAGCCATATGGTTCGGCCCTGTTTCCACGGATCCTGCTAGTCATGATCGGCGCGCTATCGCTGATGATCCTGATTCGCTCACTGCTGGTCGGTGCTCAGCGGCCCGATACGCCCCGCCGCACCTTCCCGCAATGGCTCGCCCATAACCGCACCGTCCTCGGGCTGTTCTTGCTGTTCGGCCTCTATGCCGCCCTGCTACCGCTATTGGGCTACATCGCGGCGACGCTGGGTTTTCTGGTAACGGCCTTCGCCCTGCTGCTGGGCATCGATACGCGCCGTAAGTGGATCATCAACCTAACCGTGAGCGGCATCCTGGTGCCGCTGGTGTACGTGATTTTCCGTTATGGCCTCAATGTCTGGCTACCCTGACTCACTCGGAGTGAACCATGGCTGACTTCTTTCTTCAGGCACTCGGCCAAGTCGGCAGCCCCGTAGTACTAGCGCTGATCACGATCGGAGTTCTGTTCGGCATCATCGGTGGCTGCATACCGGGATTCACCGTGACCATGGCGATTCTGGTGGTCTTCCCCTTCACTTTCGCCATGGATCCGGTCAGTGGCGTCTCCCTGATGGTTGGCGTGTTCGTCGGCGGTTATTCGGGAGGGCTGGTCTCAGGGATAATGTTGGGTATTCCCGGCACGCCCTCATCGATCACCACCGTCTACGACGGCTATCCCATGGCCCAGAAGGGCGAGCCTGGCCGGGCACTGGGCATCGGGGTCGCCGCGTCCTTCATCGGCACCCTGATCAGCGTGGCAGTACTGGTCTTCTTCGGCCCCTTGATCGCCAGCTACAGCATGAAATTCCGTCCCTGGGAAATCACCTCGCTGATCGTCTTCGCCCTAACACTGGTGGCCGGCCTTTCCAACGGGGCCATGCTCAAGGGTCTTCTGGCAGCCGTCCTGGGGCTGCTGATCACCACCGTCGGCTACGATCGCAACAGCAACCTGCGCTTCGACTTCGACCTCCCGGTACTCGGCTCCGGATTCGAAATCCTGCCGGTGATGATCGGCATTTTCGCCTTCTCCCAACTGATGGGGAACCTCGAGAAGCTGCGCGATGACAAGAGCGACATCAAGGAAGTCAACACCGACGTCTCGATCCCCTACCGGCAGATCCTGGTGGATATGTCACGCCAGAAGATCAACACCCTGCGCTCGTCACTGATCGGCAGCCTGGTGGGCGCGCTTCCCGGGACCGGCGGGACCGTGGCCAACTTCATCAGCTACGACCAGGCAAAGAAGATGTCACGCCACCCGGAGCGCTTCGGCACCGGCACGCCCGATGGCATCGTCGCCTCGGAAGCCTCGAACAGTGCGGTTGCCGGTGGCGCCTTCGTGCCCACCATGGCGCTTGGCATCCCGGGCGACCTGCCGATGGCGATCATGATGGGGGTGCTGATCCTGCACGGCATTACCCCCGGCCCGCTGATGTTCGAGCAGAACCCGGTGCTCGTTGGGGCCATCTACGCCAGCCTGTTGATCGGTGCCGTGGTGATGGTGCTCAGCCAATTATTGCTAGTGCGCTGGTTCGCCAAGATCTCGCTGATTCCCCAGCAAGTGCTGGTGCCCGTCGTGCTGATGCTGTGTGCCGTCGGTGCCTTCGCCCTGAACAACAACCTCTTCGATGTTTGGGTACTATTCATCTTCGGCGTCTTGGGTTACTTGCTCTGGAAGGCCGAGGTACCGCTCACCCCGCTGATCCTCGGTGTGGTACTGGGCGACAACATGGAACGCCAACTGTTTCGCGCCCTGGAACTCGACGGCAGCTGGCTGACCTTCCTCACCCGGCCGCTATCTGCACTGTTCCTTGCGCTGGCAGTGGTGTCACTGATTTTCTCGCTGTACCAGAACCGCAAGATTCGACTCCATACTCTCGAGACAAAAGGCGGCGACGCCTGAACCTTACTTGAACCTTCAAACCTACCAGGAGCCAGTGCATGCAGCATGATGCCCTCTACTATCCGAGCCCTTCGCGACGCATGGCCAGCTTCGGCAGCCGCGGCATGATCGCCACTTCCCAACCGCTGGCCGCCCAAGTGGGCATGCGCATCCTCCAGCAGGGGGGCAACGCCGTGGATGCGGCCATCGCTTCGGCCGCCGCGCTCACCGTGGTCGAACCGACGTCCAACGGTATCGGCAGCGATGTCTTCGCGATCGTCTGGATGAACGGCAAGCTTCATGGCCTCAATGCCAGCGGCCCGGCTCCGGCAGGCGCCACTATCGAGGCGGTGAAGGCGCTCGGACACGAACGCATGCCCAAGCACGGCATGATTCCAGTAACCGTCCCTGGAGCCCCGGCAGCCTGGTCGGCTCTCTCGGAGCGTTTCGGCAAGCTGCCCTTTGCCGAGCTGCTGGCCCCTGCCATCGAGCTCGCCGAACAGGGCTTTCCAGTCTCGCCGATCGTGCATCAGATGTGGGAAGACGCCTTTCACAGCTACAGCGCCTATGACGAGGCTGTCTTCACGCCATGGTTCGATACCTTTGCCCCCCAGGGCCATGCCCCGAGGCAGGGCGAGCTCTGGTCATCGCCGGGTCATGCCAGCTCGCTGCGTGCCATCGCCGAAACGAAGGGCCAGGCCTTCTACACGGGTGAACTGGCCGACAAGCTCGATGCGTTCTTCCGCGAGCACGGCGGTCTGCTGCGCAAGGAGGATTTGGCACGCTTCGAGCCCGAATGGGTCGATCCGATCAGTACGCGCTATCGCGGCCACGACATCTGGGAGATCCCGCCCAATGGCAGCGGCATGATCGCGCTTCAGGCGCTCGGCATGCTCGAGCGCTTGGGTGACGAGGTCCGCGACCCGGTCGAGACACTGCATCGTCGCATCGAGGCCACCAAGCTGGCCTATGTCGATGGCCTCGAACACATCACCGAACGTGACCAGATGAAGCCCAGCGTCGAGCAGATGCTGGCGGATGACTACCTGACCTCGCGCTCCAGGCTGATTGGCGAGCAGGCCCTGGACCCGGTCCACGGCAATCCCATCAAGGGAGGCACGGTGTATCTCGCCACGGCGGACGGCGACGGCAACATGGTCTCGTTCATCCAGAGCAATTTCGCGGGGTTCGGCTCGGGTATCGTCGTACCAGGCACCGGCATCAGCCTGCAGAATCGTGGCTGGTCGTTCTCACTCGACCCCGAGCACGCCAATGCCCTGGCGCCGGGCAAGCGTACCTACCACACGATCATCCCCGGCTTCATCACCCGCGACGGCGAGGCTGTCGGCCCGTTCGGTGTCATGGGCGGCGCCATGCAGCCCCAGGGGCACGTCCAGGTCGTCACCGCCATGCTCGATGATCACCTCAATCCCCAGGCCGCGCTGGACGTGCCACGCTGGAAATGGACCGAGGGCAGGACCGTGGAAGTCGAACCACACTTCCCCGACCACCTCGCCCAGGCGCTGGCACGGCGCGGACACAAGATCGTCAAGGCGGCCGATTCAATAAGCTTCGGCCGTGGCCAGATCATCCTGCGCGATAGCGAGACCGGCGTGCTGAGCGGCGGCACCGAACCCCGCACAGATGGCGCGGTCATCCCCTGGTAGTAGCCCGATGTTCCCGGCAGGCGCATCTGCCTGCCGGGAAAGCAAGAGAAGTACCACAACAAGGAGCATCATGATGATGATCGATCTCGACAATACCCTTCACGAAAGTGCGCCATCATTGAAGCCGCTGTACTGGAAAGCCTTGACGGGCGGCTTGATGGGCGCCTGCCTGCTGCTTGGCAGCGTCTCGGCCGCGGCACAGAGCAGCGACTATCCGGAAAAACCGGTCGAGTTCATCGTGCCCTGGTCGCCGGGCGGTGGCAGCGACACCTTGATGCGTATCGTCTCCAACTACATCGAGCCACATCTCGGTCAGCCGATGCCCATCATCAACATGCCAGGCGTCAGTGGCACGGTAGGGCTCGCTGACCTGGCCAACAGGAAGCCGGACGGCTATACGGTGGGTCAGGTCCATGATGGATTCCTGGTCTCTCACCATACCGGCCTGACGCAGAACAACTGGGACGACTATGAACCCATCGCTTCGGTCACTGCCTCGCCACAGTACGTCACGGTGAATGCCGATCGTGGCTGGGACACTTTCCAGGATTTCGTCGACTATGCCCATGAAAACCCCGGTGAGATTCGCTTCGGTGTCACCCTGGGTGGTGTGCCTCACCTACATGGCGCTATGATCGAGGAAGCCGAGGACATTTCCTTTCGCTATGTCGGTTTTGAAGGCACTGGAGAGCGCATCCGTGCGCTGGTCGGTGGCCATATCGACGCCGCGATGGGCGATATCGCCTCCAGCAACCAGTTCGTGGAGAACGGCGACCTGAAATTTCTGGCTGTCGGACATAAGGAGCGCATGAAGCAGACCCCCGACGTACCGACCTTTCAGGAACTGGGTTACGACAACCTGAACCTGTCCATTCTGCGCGGCCTGATCGCGCCAGCCGGTACGCCACGCGACCGTATTGATACCCTGGCAGCCGCCCTGGAAGCATTGGCTTCTGAAGAGGCCTTCGTGACCAGCGTCAACAATGCCGGTGCGGAGGTCCAGTTCATGGGACCGGACGAGTATCGCTCGCATCTTGAAACACTGGATGGAACGGTCGAGCGTCTAGCGGAAAACCTCAAGCAATGAATGATGCATCTCGCCAAGCCCGGTCGCCTAGCGACCGGGCTCGCCAGGTCGAGACTCGCGCCAAGGCCATGGGCCATATCGTGCTCAACGTCATCCTGGCGATATTATTCATCTTCTTGTTCCTGCGAGCGGGCTCACTGCCCTCCTCCGTGTGGGAGCCTCTGGGGTCAGGCACCTTTCCACGCATGGTCCTGGCCGCTCTGGTGCTCTTCAACGGCCTGATCATTGCCACCGAGACCCGCCACTTCATCGCCATGCCGGCCCTGCCCGCGAAGGCACTGTCCGACTGGTGTTACCAGCATCGGCTTGCATTCGGAGTATTGGGTCTGTTCGCCCTGTTCGTCCTTGCGGTACCGATCGTCGGCTTTCGCTGGGCAAGCCTGCCCTTTCTTGTCACCTGTCAGTACCTGCTGGGCGCCCGCCATTTACGCGGCATTCTCATTGCCATCGCGGTGGCATTAGTAATGTCGTTCGGCATCGAAGCGCTGTTCCGCGATGTCTTCACCATCTCCCTGCCACGCGGGTTGTGGAACTGAACCGCGACTCATGACGGCATAGTCGACCCAGGAGCCAGACCATCATGGAAGCCTTCTTGTCCGGGGCAGATCAACTGTTCAATCTGCCCACTCTCCTGACGATGCTGGTAGGGGTAATCGCGGGCGTCATCGCCGCGGCGATACCCGGTTTCACCATCACCATGGCCATCGTGCTGACGCTGCCCCTGACGTTCACCATGCCGCCGCTTCAGGGGGTGGCGACGATGCTGGCCGTCTACATCGGCGGCTACACGGGCGGGATGATTAGCGCCGCCCTGCTGGGCATTCCCGGCACGCCATCGGCCGTGGCGACGACCTTCGATGCCTTTCCCATGGCCCGCAAGGGGGAACCCGGCCGCGCTCTAGCCCTCGGCGTCTGGGCTTCCTTCTTTGGCACGCTGATTAGCTCGGTCGTGCTGATCATCGCCGCGCCGCCTCTGGCCATGATCGCCGTCAAGCTGGGCTCCTGGGAATACTTCTCGCTGGTCATCTTTGCACTCACCATCGTGGCAAGTCTGGTGGGGAGCTCAATGGTACGGGGTCTCATGGCGGGCATGCTGGGACTGCTGATCGCCACCGTAGGAGCCGACCCGTTGATGGGTGTCACCCGATTCACCTTCGACATTCCGTTGCTGGCTGCAGGCGTTCCTTTCCTCGTGGTATTGATCGGCATCTTTGCCGTCAGCCAATTGCTCCAGGAGGTCGAGAACCCAGAGCAGATCAAGCAGGGCAAGGCGCTGATTTCCTCGAACATCGACTTCCATCCCCTAGCGGTCATGCGCGAGGTATTGATGCAGCCGATCAATCTCCTGCGCTCATCACTGGTGGGGGTCTTCATCGGAGCGGTGCCTGGAGCGGGCGGCAGCATTGCCAACCTGCTGGCCTACGACCAGGCCAAAAAGGGCTCACGTACTCCCGAGGCCTTCGGCGAAGGTTGCAGCGAAGGGGTCGTGGCTTCGGAATCGGGAAACTCCGCCACCTCTGGCGGCGGCCTGATCCCCCTGATCGCCCTGGGGATTCCCGGCAGCGCCGTCGATGCCGTGCTGATGGCGTCGCTCATGGTGCACGGTATCGGCATCGGCCCAAGGCTGATCCTCGATCATGCCGACACCGTCTATGGGATGTTCATGGCGATGTTCCTGGCCAGCGCCATGATGCTGATCGTGTGCCTGCTCAGCATGCGACTGTTTCTCAAGGTCACAAATGTGCCCAAGTCGATCATCGTCCCGGTAGTGCTCACGAGCTGTGTAGTCGGTACGTTCACCCTGAACAACCGCGTCACCGATATCTACTTGTTGCTCGGCATCGGGATCTTTGGCTATGTGCTGACAAAACTCGATTACCCCCTGGCCCCGTTAGTGCTCGGTGTGATATTGGGCCCTATCGCCGAAACCAACCTGCGCCGGGCACTGATGACCAACGAAGACTGGACGCTGTTCTTTACCCGTCCGGTATCGCTGATGCTGCTGATGCTGGCCGGCGTGTCGATCATCATGGCCATACGCTACCGGATAAAACACCAGCGTCGGACGACCGCCCTCGAATAGCCTGAGGTAGCCCATGGTACGCAAACGACCACGGCGCTCACACGAACACCTTGGCAATTTGCCTGTCATGGCGACTATGATGATAGAGAATGCGAAGGGCTCACCCCAGATACTTGATCATCACCCCGGCGGCTACCGCCGAGCCGATGACGCCGGCCACGTTGGGGCCCATGGCATGCATCAAGAGGAAGTTGTGAGGATTGGATTCCAGCCCCACCTTGTTGGCCACCCGCGCCGCCATGGGCACCGCCGAGACACCGGCGGCGCCGATCAGCGGGTTGATCGGCATCTTGCTCATGACGTTCATCAGCTTGGCCATGAGCACACCGGCGGCGGTGCCGATGCCGAAGGCGATGATGCCGAGCCCCAGGATCCCGAGCGTTTCAACGGACAGGAAACTGTCCGCCATCAGCTTGGAGCCCACCGAGAGCCCCAGGAAGATCGTCACGGTATTGATCAAGGCACGCTGGGCGGTGTCCGAGAGACGCTCGACCACGCCGCACTCACGCATCAGGTTACCGAAGCAGAACATCCCCAGCAGGGGCGCGGCATCCGGCAGAAACAGCGCTACCAGCATGAGTAGCAACAGCGGGAAGACGATCTTCTCCAGCCGTGACACCGGCCGCAGCTGGCTCATGGTGATCTCGCGCTCGCGCCGCGTGGTCAACAGCTTCATGATCGGCGGCTGCCCTGTGTGTCAACCTGAATCCATACACCGGCTCAGTGAGTTAAACTCGATTTCAGAGCCCGAGGTTCAGGAGCCCCAATCCGACCAGGTTCATCACCACCTGGCCCGGACTGAGGTTGTAGAGCCCCGAGCCATACCAGAGTGTCAGTAGCTTCTCCATGAGATGCCCCTAGAGCGCGATCAGGATGTCACCGACGGCAACGCTGTCGCCCTCGCTGACCTTGATGGCGGATACCTTGCCGAGCTCGACCCAGCCATCCGGCGTATGTACCGGGCTGACCGTATAGGAGAGCGTGCCCTGGGCATGCCCGTCGACCTTGCGCACGGCCTGGATGGCGCGCTCGAGGTTACGCGGGTCATTCATGGCGTCGAAGACGCGGAAGACATCGATGCCATTGCGCTTGGCGCGTTTATAGAGCGACAATCAAGGTGAGAGTCACGCGACAATCAAGATGAGAAAGCTGAGACCTTGTGTCGTCGACGTCGGAAGGGCGTAGCCCGAGCGACGTCGACGAGGGAAGGACGGCGGGATCCCCTTCGGGAACCCCGCCG
>JAGXGN010000091.1 GCA_024636705.1 Halomonas sp. | reverse complement strand
GGGTGAGGGGAGCGCCGTAGTCCCGCGTCCTGAAGTAGCTGATGAAGCGAGGATCACGGATCAGGTTGGTGACGTGCTGTCCGCGGTCATGGGCCTCCTTGAGTCCCAGCATCTGACTGGCGGCACTGTTCCACCATTCCAGGTTGCCGTGGCGGTCGAGCATCACCACGCTGTCACGCATGGCCTCCGAGGATTCCTGGATGCGTTGCAGGATACTTCGTAACCGGCCCTGGATCAGACTCTGCCCCTTCTGGTAGCGGTAGAGACGGTCGAAAACATTCCCCCAGAGGCCTTTGGCGTCGGGGGGGGTGGTCTGGGGTCGCTGCGTCAGCCAGCGGTGCAGGGAACGCAATTGGCGCAGGTGATGGGCGAGACAGACGCTCAGGCCAACGGCCAGGCCCAGGGCGGGTGCCGAGAGGAAGGTTCCGGCCAGTGCCCCACCTCCGGCCAGCAGGACCAGTCGCCAGATTTCGCGTCTCCAGAGATGCACGTCAGTCCCGGGTCGAGAATCGGTAGCCGGTGCCGCGCACGGTCTGGATCAGGTGCTGGTGCGCCTCTCCCAGGGCCTTGCGCAGGCGGCGAATATGGACATCCACGGTACGCTCCTCGACATAGACATTGCCGCCCCACACCTGGTCGAGCAGCTGTCCGCGAGTATAGGCGCGTTCCGGGTGCGTCATGAAGAACTGCAGCAGCCGGTATTCGGTGGGGCCCATGTCCAGTGCATGGCCCTTCGAGCTGATCCGGTGACCGACCGGGTCGAGCAGTAGGCCTTCGATCTCGATGGGATCCTCCACGCCCTGTGGGGTGGTGCGTCGCAGGACGGCCTTGAGGCGTGCCACCAGTTCACGCGGTGAGAAGGGCTTGGTGATGTAGTCATCGGCGCCTGCCTCCAGCCCCTGGATCTTGTTGTCCTCCTCGCTCTTGGCCGTGAGCATGATGATGGGCAGTTCACGGGTGGTATCTTCTCGCTTCAGGCGTCTTGCCAGCTCGATGCCGCTGGTGCCGGGCATCATCCAGTCGAGCAGGACCAGATCCGGCTGATGGTCGACCACCATGGCGTGGGCGGTCTGGGCATTTTCCGCCTCGAGTACCCGGTAATCGGCCATTTCCAGCGCCACGGCGATCATCTCGCGGATCGAGGCTTCATCATCGACGATCAGAACGGTCTTGTGGGTCATCGGGGGGCCTCTTGGTCATGGGCGATGACAGTGACGGTTTGATGACGATGACAGCACGTCAGGATGACAGTTGGATGACATCGCGGCGTTCACCCCTCGACGACGGGCCACAGGCTGAGGGCGATACCGGCAAAGACCACCAGGCCCGACCAGTGATTGTTGAGAAACGCCTGGAAGCAACGGTCGCGATCGCGTTCACGGATCAGGACCTGCTGGTGGATGAAGGTGGCCGCCATGGCGGCAAGCCCCAGCCAGAGGAAGCCGCCCAGCTCGAGTCTTATCCCCACCCAGGCCAGGAGCAGCAGGGTGATGCCCTGCAGCAGGCCGATCATCAGCCGGTCGGCACGGCCGAAGAGCACCGCGGTGGACTTGATGCCGACCTTGAGGTCGTCGTCCCGATCCACCATGGCATATTCGGTGTCGTAGGCCACGGTCCAGGCGACATTGGCGAGGAACAGCAGCCAGGCCTCGGCCGGCACCTGCCCGAGCACGGCGCCGAAGGCCATGGGGATGGCCCAGGAGAAGGCGGCGCCGAGGAACGCCTGGGGCAGGTGGGTATAGCGCTTCATGAAGGGGTAGATGAAGGCCAAGACCACTCCCACCAGGGAGAGCATCACGGTGAAGAGGTTGGTGAACCACACCAGCACGAAGGCGGCCATCACCAGGATCAAGAAGATCGCCTGGGCCTCGCCCTCGTTGATGCGACCGGTGGCCAGGGGACGATTTCGGGTGCGCGTCACCTGGCCGTCCAGGTCGCGGTCGGCATAGTCGTTGATCACACAGCCGGCGGCACGCATCAGGTAGACCCCGGCCACGAAGATCACCAGCACATCGCGGCCGGGAAGCTCCTCGGCGGCGATCCACAGGGCCCAGAGGGTCGGCCACATCAGCAGCCAGGTGCCGATGGGTCGGTCCAGCCGCATCAGGTGGAGAAAGTCGGGCAGGCGCGCCAGCCCCTTGGGGCGCATCACGGATCGGTCCATTTCGTCCTCGTTGAAGCCGGGTGACCGGAAGACAGCCAGACAGAGCCTAGCGCGAAGGCAGGCCGAGGTCATCTGTCATGGATGGCCGGTCGTGGCCAAGGGGAAAATCAGGCGTCGTGTCATCTGACACCGGCTGGTTCCGCATCAAAATCCAGGCGCGCGTAGTGTAGCATGTGACATCGACAGGCTTCCTCTGGCGCCCCGGCAAGACGCCCCGGGCATCATGCATCAAGGAATTTCATGAGCGCTCCCCTGACCATCATCGGTACCGGCATGGCCGGAATCGGCCTGCTGCGGCGATTACGTGGCCTGGATGCACGACGGCCCGTCACCCTGATCACCGCCGACAGCGGTGACGACTATTCCAAGCCTCTGCTCTCCACCGGTTTTACCAAGAGGCTGGCGCCCGAGCGTCTGACGATGCGCTCGGCACTCGAGGTGGCCGACCGGCTCGGCGCCGTGGTGCGTACGCATTCTCCTGTCGAGGCGATCGACCCGGCCGCCCGGACCCTGCGACTCGGCCAGGAGACGCTCTCCTTCAGCGAACTGGTGTTGGCGACCGGCGCCGCGCCGGCCCTGCCTTTCATGATCCCCGAGTCCCTGGGTGATCGGGTCTTTACCATCAATGATCTGGACGATTATCGCGACTTCCATGCCGCCTTGTCGCGGCTGGGCCGGCCGGCCCGGGTGGCAATCATCGGCGCCGGCCTGGTGGGCTGCGAGTTTGCCGACGACCTGGTCGGCGGTGGCCATCGCGTCAGCCTGGTGGCACCGGAGCCCGCGCCCCTGGCGCGACTCCTGCCGGAGCCCCTGGGGCTGGCGCTGGCCGAGGCCTTCCGGGAGGCGGGTATCCACCTGGCCATGGGATGCAGCCTGGCGAGTCTCGAAGCGCAGGGCCAGGGTCTGTCGCTCGCCTTGAGCGATGGGCGTCACCTGGAGGCGGATCTGGTTCTGGTGGCGACGGGCCTGCGGCCGAGAGCCGCGCTTGCCCGGGCGGCCGGGCTAGCGGTCGGCGATAGCGGCGTCCTGACCGATCGCCGGCTGGCCACCTCGGCTCCCGGCGTCTATGCGCTGGGTGACGTTGCCTGCGTCGCCGGCGTCAATGCCATGTATGTGCAGCCCCTGCAGGCCGGCGTCAGGGCGCTGGCGAAGACCCTTACCGGTACGCCCACCCCGGTGTCCTATGGCGCCTGGCCGGTGCTGGTCAAGACCTCCCTGCTGCCGGTGGTCGCCTTGCCCCCCGTTGCCCGGCCAGTGCATTGGAAAATCGAGGGACAGGGGGCCGACTTGGCTGCCCTTGCCGAGGACGAGAGCGGACGACTGAGCGGTTTTGCATTGACAGGATCTTGTGTCCGGCGGAAAGTCGAACTGGCGCGGGCGGCGCCTCCGTTGCTAGGCTAGATCCGGCAGCGGCAGATGCCCGGCAACACTGTCGACCAATAACAACATCGCAGGCAAGACAGCCGGCGGTGATCCGAGCCAACATCAGGAGGGCTATAATGCGTAAACCAGAACTCGCGGCGGCGATTGCCGATCGCGCCGACCTGTCCAAGGACAAGGCGAGCCAGGTGCTCAATGTCATTCTCGACGAGATCACCGGGAGCGTGTCCCAGGGGCAGGATGTCTCGTTGATAGGCTTTGGTACCTTCACCGTTCGCGAGCGTTCCGCCCGCACCGGCAAGAATCCCCAGACCGGCGCACCGCTTACCATCCCGGCCAGCAAGACGGTGGCATTCAAGCCGGGCAAGGGACTCAAGGACGCCGTTGCCAAGTAGCCGGTGATGGGCGTGGTGGCCATGGGCGATCACGCTGACACCGGTGCGGCCCGCCAGCCGGCGGGCCGCTGATGACAGCCCCTCAGGCGGCGAATCGACATGAAGCTGCGATTGATGCTCTGGTTGCTGGGTTGGATGCTCAAGCGTGCCTTGCGACGCAAGCCCCGTTTCCGAGAGCTACTGACCGAGTTGCGCGGCCTCGATTGGGGAATCGCCACCGAGGATCTTTCCATCGCCCGCCATTTCCGCATGTCATCGCGTGGCATCCACAGCGGCCGGGGATTGCCGGTGGATCTCGACTTGGAACTTCGCTTCGAGGACGAGGCCACAGCACTGAAAGTATTGAAGAAACCCACGCAGCAGGCCTTTCTCGACGGCATGATGGCAGGCACGGTGCGCCTGGTCGGCGACTCGGCTGACCTGGCCAAGCTGCAGGGGCTCCTGCGTCATCTCTAGACGATCCCGCCTCTCCCCTCGGCCATGGAGACTGGCCATCGGTTATTATACTAACGTATAACATGATGATGCTGCCGACTTTCCTCTCTCTCTCCCTGCCCCTGCGACGTCTCTGGACGCTCGATACCTTCGCACATGCCTTGCGCGTCTTTCTGGCCTTCAGCGGGGCCCTGGCGATGAGTCTCTGGCAGGATGACGTGGGGCTGATGATTCCCCTCTTCCTGGGGATCATCGCCTCCGCCCTGTCGGAGACCGATGACAGCTGGCAGGGCCGGCTGCAGGCGGTAGGGGTCACCCTGGTTTGTTTCGCGCTCGCCGCGCTGAGCGTGCAGTGGCTCTTTCCCCATCCCTGGCTTTTCGCCCCGGCACTGGGCGTGTCGACTTTCGTGCTGATCATGCTCGGTGCCCTGGGCCCGCGTTATGCCACCATCAGCGCTGGTACCCTGATCCTGGCCATCTATTCGATGATCGCCCTGGAGCAGCACGGCGGCGTCCCCGACGAGGCTGCCTGGCGCCAGCCGCTGTTGCTGCTGGCGGGCGCGGCCTGGTACGGACTGATCTCGGTGATCTGGTGCGCCTTGTTCGCTCGCCAGCCGGTCAAGCAGAGCCTGGCGCGGGTCTACCGTCGCCTGGGCCGCTACCTGAGCCTCAAGTCGACGCTGTTCGAGCCGCTGCATGGACGCGATCTCGAAGCCATTCAGCTAGCGCTCGCGCACCAGAACGGCGAGGTGGTGGAGGCCCTCAACCAGGCAAAGGAGATGCTGTTTCGGCGGCTCGGTAGTCCACGCGGGGATCGCCGGCTCGACCGCTACCTGAGGCTCTATTTCATCGCCCAGGACATCCATGAGCGGGCCAGTTCGTCGCATTCCCCCTATTCATCGCTGATCGAGGCCTTCTTCCACCAGGATGTGCTCTTCCGTTGCCAGCGATTGCTCGACCAGCAGGGGCATGCCTGCAAGCGGCTAGGCAGGGCGTTGCTGCTCGATCGCGCCTTCGAGCACGACCGCAGCGAGCAGGCCCTGGAAGACCTGCGTGCCTCCATCGACCATCTGCACACCCGCCAGCGGCCCGAGTGGCAGGGCTTGCTGGCGCCGCTGGCGGCACTCGCCGACAATCTCGCCGCGCTGGAGGCGCAGTTGTCCAGCGCCGAGCATCCCGAGGTGGACCCGCCCGCGTCCGATGCCAGCCTCCATGACCGCACGCTGCATGGCCCACGGGATGCCTGGGAGCATCTGCGTGCCCATCTGACCCTGAGCTCGCCGATCCTGCGTCACGCGGTACGGATGCCACTCGCCCTGCTGGCCGGCTATGCCTTGCTGCAGGCCTTCGATCCCACCCACGGGTTCTGGATCCTGCTCACCACGCTGTTCGTCTGCCGCCCCGACTTCGCGGCGACGCAACGCGTTCTCGTCCAGCGTATCCTCGGCACCGTGCTGGGCCTGGTCGTGGGCTGGGCGCTGATCTCGCTGTTCCCCCAGACGCTGGCGCAGTCGGTGATCGCCGTGATGGCCGGGGTGATGTTCTTCGCCAGTCGCCAGACACACTACATGCTGGCCACGGCGGCCATTACCCTGCTCGTGCTGTGCAGCTTCAACCAGGTAGGCGCCGGCTTCGACCTGATCTGGCCGCGGCTGTTCGATACCCTGATCGGCGTGATGATCGCCGGGCTGGCCGTGCTCTGGATACTGCCCGACTGGGAGGGGCGTCGCCTCTATGGCCAGGCCGCGACCACACTGCTCAGCCAGCGTCGCTATCTGGAAGAGATCGTCCGCCAGTACACGACTGGCAAGCAGGACGATCTGCGCTATCGCCTGGCACGACGCAATGCTCACAACGCCGATGCGGCGCTGTCGGCCCTGCTGACCCGAATGCTTCATGAACCCCGCCGCCATCAGGGGCAGGATGTCGACGACGGCCTGCGTTTCCTGACGCTTTCCCATACCCTGCTGGGCTACCTGTCGGCACTGGGTGCCCATCGCCTGGGCCAGGTCGGCGACCAGCGGGATCGCGACATGACCGAGCTAGCCGAACGGGTGGCCGAGATTCTCGGCCGCCTGGCCGAGCGACTGGCGGCACGCCAGCCGATCGTCGGATTTCAAGCCGAAGTGGCCAGCCTGCGGGAGCGACTCGATGCCCCGGCGTCCAGCGCGGTGGACGATGACACGACCTACTGGCCAATGCGTCACCAGCTCCGCCTGGTCTGCCGCCAACTCGAACCCCTCTGCGAGGCGGCCAATCGCCTGGTGGCGCCCACCGGGGAAGACGGCGTCTCCGTCCCTGAAAACACCTAAACCTGCCCGTAGCGACCGGCTTCCTCGCCTAGCCAGCGGCGGATCAGCGGTTGGCTGGCCTCGGGATGGGTGGCCAGCAGGGCCTCGGCGAGAGCCGGAACGCGTTCAAGCAGGTCGGCATCCCTCTCCAGGTCGGCGATCTTCATCTGGGCCAGCCCCGTCTGTCGCGTGCCCAGCACCTCGCCGGGACCGCGCAGCTCCAGGTCCTTCTCGGCGATGCGAAAACCATCGGTGGTCTCGCGCATCACCGCCAGGCGTTCCCGGGAATGGGCCGACAGCGGCGGATGGTAGAGCAACACGCAGAAGCTCTCGGTGGCGCCGCGGCCCACCCGGCCGCGCAGCTGATGCAATTGCGACAGGCCCAGCC
>JAGXGN010000090.1 GCA_024636705.1 Halomonas sp. | reverse complement strand
GGGTCGCATCATCATGATGGCGGCTCGGTCTTCAGCAGTGAGATGGCGATAGCAATGGGTCATGGCAACACCGTACCTGATGGGTCAGATGTTGCACTTGGTCATTGAGACCGCCCAGCTTCAGACGTCAAAGATATGGATTTGCCAGGTCTTCGGCTGCACGAGCTCTCGGGCAATCGAGCACGAATTTGGTCCGTCACGGTCAGTGGTAGCTGGCGAGTGACGTTCCGGTTCGAGGACGGAGACGCCGAGATAGTGAACTACGAAGACTGCCACTGAGGTACCTCCGATGTTGATGCACAATCCTCCCCATCCCGGTGAAGTCTTGCGCGAGCTTTGCCTGGAGCCTCTTGGTCTCTCTGTAACGGCCGCTGCAGAAGCATTGGGAGTAAGTCGCAAAACTCTCAGTGCTGTGTTGAATGGAAAGGCTGGGATTAGTCCCGAAATGGCCATCCGGCTTTCTATCGCGTTTGATACTTCTGCAGAGAGTTGGCTGAACAAGCAGTCCCAATACGAGCTCTGGCATGCTGAGCAGCATCGCAAAGAACTCAAGGTCAAGAAGCTTGTTGCCGCCTGAAACAGCACATAACCAGGCCATGCACTGGATGCTAAGGCCTTCGCTCCGCTGCGGTTTTGTCACCGGTGACTGCGGGCGTTTGGCCCCTACAGACGAACTGATCAGTCAACCTACGAGGAAGCCATCATGACTTCATCCACACGGATATTATCTGTTATTGCAAAGCTTGCGGTCCTCGCATTGGTCTTCTTCCAAGGCGGCGTGTTCGCAGAAACGTCGCAGGAGCGGGGTCATCGGATGTCGTATCACGTGATGCCCTTTGAGATGTCGAAGACGGTTCACGTCTTTGAGATGACGGAGACCGGCGGAATTCAGCGTGTGCTGGCGCGGGACCCGGATGATGCTGACCAGATCGCTCTCATCCGTCAGCATCTAAAGCACGAAGCGGAAAGGTTCCGCAACGGTGACTACTCCGATCCAGCCACTCTGCATGGCGCTGACATGCCAGGGCTTGCGGAGCTACAAGCGAACCCCTCTGGCGTAGAGGTGACCTATTCCGAGCTCGCGGCAGGCGCCCAGCTAAGCTTCCAGACGGATGATCTGCAATTGCTGACAGCAGTACATAGGTGGTTTGGCGCACAGCTCTCCGAGCATGGCGATGATGCCAGAGCCGAGTGACCTACAGGCCAAACAACGTCGTGGAGCCGTCTCGATAACGCGCACGGCTGACGTTAAACTGATCACAACCCAAGCCCTCGAGCCAGGTGACTGACTCGGGGGCTTTTCGTTGATGTTCTTGCGCGAGAAGGCTTCGGAGGCGGCACTGAACGAGGCTCTCCATCACCTGTCGGTGGTCGGCCATCCGGGGCACCCTCCTTGCCGGGACGAGGCTGGTCGCCTCGATGAGGTAGACTTCCCGGCAACTCACTAGAAACAACCGCTGAAATCTCACGCGGTAAACCGCCACGCCAGTTAGCGAAGACGCAATAAAAAGTTACTATCGAGGTCGTGCAAATGAAAAACGTCATGGTGGTCACTGGCGGGAGTCGCGGCATCGGTGCCGCTACCGCCAGACTCGCCGCCTCACGCGGCTATGCGGTATGCGTCAACTACCTGAGCAACAGGGAAGCCGCCGAGGCCGTGGTCGATGAGATCGAGGCAAGCGGCGGGCACGCCATTGCGGCCGCCGCCGATGTTTCCCGGGAGTCGGATGTCGATCGCCTTTTCAAGGTCGTGGACGCCAAGCTGGGTACCCTAACCGCGCTGGTCAACAATGCCGGCATCCTGGAGACGCAGACTCGCGTTGACGCTATCGATGCCGCACGGCTGAATCGGATATTGACGGCCAATGTCATCGGCCCCTTCCTGTGTGCGAGGGAAGCGGTAAGGCGAATGTCGATCCACCATGGCGGACACGGCGGGGCTATCGTCAATGTCTCGTCGGCGGCATCCCGCTTGGGCTCAGCTGGCGAATATGTCGACTATGCCGCCTCCAAGGGTGCCATCGATACGCTCACCATAGGCTTGTCACGCGAGGTGGCCGAGGAAGGTATCCGCGTAAACGCGGTGCGCCCCGCCTTTATCTACACGGACATGCACGCCAGCGGGGGAGAGCCGGGGCGTGTCGACCGTCTAAAGGTATCCCTGCCGATGAAACGAGGGGGACATCCCGAGGAAGTGGCCAATGCCATCATCTGGCTGTTGTCGGATGAGGCGTCCTACACGACGGGTACCTTCATCGAGTTGGCTGGGGGGAAATAGCGGACCATCGCCAGACAGCAGGAGTGCCATGACTATCCGCGAAGCCACGAGCGCCGATTTCGATCAGATCTGGCCGATCTTCCATGAGATCGTCGCCGCCGGGGACACCTATGCCTATCCACGAGACACGACCCGGGAGCAGGCCATGGCGATATGGTTGGAGGCGCCGCGGAAGACCTATGTGCTGGAGGAGGCGGGAAGCATCCTCGGCACCTATTACCTC
This sequence comes from Halomonas sp., assembly GCA_024636705.1. GTDB lineage: Bacteria > Pseudomonadota > Gammaproteobacteria > Pseudomonadales > Halomonadaceae > Halomonas. Next base: position 23,705 of record JAGXGN010000090.1, on the reverse strand, counting down.
AAGACCAACCAGCCTGGCCCGGGTGATCATGTCTGCAATTGCGGCTACATGGTGGCATCGACTGCGAGGGGCCGTGGCCTGGCCTCGGCGATGTGCGAGCACTCCCAGGCGATCGGAAGAGCGCTTGGCTACAAGGCCATGCAGTTCAATTTCGTGGCGTCCAGCAACGAAGGGGCCATACGCCTCTGGCACAACCTCGGCTTCGCGACGGTGGGTCGCCTGCCGAAGGCCTTTCACCATCCCGCCAACGGCTATGTCGACGCCCTGGTCATGTACAAGTGGCTGGCTGCATGACACTGCATATTTTCGACTCGGCCAGTCGCGACCAGGCGGGGGAAACCGCCGATAATGTCCGCCAATCGCGGAGAATGGAGAAGAGGACACTTCCCGAGATGAAAGAAAGGATCCGTATCGCGCGCATCAACGGCGACTCGCCCCATGTGGCCACTCTGGCCGAGTGGACTCACGCCACCTGGGGGCATCTGCACCCCGGCAGAAGCCTGGACACCGCCATTGCCGTGCTGCGCAAGGAATGCGGCGAGGGCGGTGTGCCGTCGGTGTTCGTCGCCCTGCATGGCGATACTCCGGTGGGCACGGCCAGCCTGGTAGCCGACGACATGAGCGACCGTCTCGATCTTACGCCCTGGCTGGCCTCTGTATTCGTGCGGCCCGAGTGGCGTGGCCGGAGTATCGCCTCGCGCCTCGTTCAGTGCGTGGAGCAAGAAGCCCAGGCCCATAAGTACGATCACTTCTATCTCTACACGCCGGACCAGCAGCCGCTCTACCGGCGCCTGGGGTGGCGCGACCTCGAACAGCGCGACTACCGTGGCGAGGCGGTGACCATCATGCGTCGTGATTGCTGATCGAACCGCGGGCGTACCGGCGCCAAAAGGAGACCTCATGGCAAGATTGAGTACGCTGTTCGTGATGTCGGCGGCGTTATGCTGGGGGCTATCCGGCGGCATCGGCGGCATGCTCATGGCCGACGGCTGGGACCCGCTCGTGGTGTCGTTCTACCGGGGCGCGATCGGGCTGGTGTTCGTGCTTGTCTGGCTGGCGTTGCGCCGGCACGGCAGCGGTTTGGCCAGTCGGCAATTATGGTTCTGGTCGGTGGTTGCCGGTCTCGGCGTGGCCGGCAATTTCTCCTTCTATTTCATGAGCATCTCCGAGGGCAGTGTCGCGGTGGCGGCGACGCTGATGTACTGCGCCCCGGTATTCGTCTATCTCGTCTCCTTCGCACTCAGGCTCGAACGCCCTACGCCGATCAAGTGGGCCGCGATCGCCATGGTCATGCTGGGTGTCGTGCTGCTGACGCGCATTTACGAGGTCGGGGCGGGTGGCGTGACCCCCCTCGGCGTCGCCGCCGGGCTACTTTCCGGGCTGTCCTATGCGGTCTTCATCTTCGGCTTCAAGTATGCGGCCCCGCACGGCAGCCCCCAGGCCATTCTCGTCATCGCGTTTGGGGCACTCGCCCTCATCCTGTTCTCACTGGGCGATGCCGACCAGACCCTGGCGGTGCTGAGCACGCCGAGCTGGCCCCTTTTCATCGTGCTGGGCGTGCTTGGCGCAGGGGTGTCGTTCATTCTCTACATCGTCGGGCTGAACCATACCGCGCCGGCCGTGGCCTCCATCGTGGCGATGGTCGAGCCGGTCACGGCGTCGCTGTTCGGGGTCGTGGTTCTGAATGAAAGCCTTGTCGCTATCCAGCTTGCCGGCATGAGCCTGATTCTGGTCACGGTGACGATGCTGAGTGTATCCTCGAGCGTTCGGTAAACTTTCTGTAATTTGGACATGTATCCAGTGCTGTGGGTATCGGCAACACCCGGAAGCGTGCAGAATTTGCATAGCCTGCCGAGCTTTATTTAGGCTGTGGTCGATTCATGGATCGAGGGCAAAGTGACGAAATGCACGTTTTCATGGAAGGCGCTGGAGGGGTCGACCAATGGCAGATCGCGCTGTCTCATCGCGGCCAGGTCGCCCAGCCGGATACAAGTGCCGCTCGGCTGATGGCAAGATCCACGCGGCGAATATTACTGTTTACCAATGATTCCAGGAGATCAGAATGATGGGTTGGGGCAATGGGCATGGATGGATGGGGTTTGGCGGAATTTTCATGATCCTGTTCTGGGGGCTGGTTATCCTGGGAGCCATCGCGCTTGTACGGTGGCTGTGGATGAGTGGCAAGGACAGTCGCAACGAGTCTCGGGGAACACCGCTCGACATCCTACAAGAACGCTATGCACGTGGAGAGATCGAGCGGGAAGAATATGAGCGAAAACGCAAGGACCTTGAAGGTTAGTCAACGAGATTGACGGCTCGAGAGGGCGGCGCTCGCGCCTCCCGGCGCCAGACGCTGGCTTCGCTCGCACCGCTGCGTACCGTAGTAACGTTTCTGTAGCAACCAAGCATGAAAAATTCGAAAGCCCCCGAGTCAGTCGTCTGGCTCGGGGGCTTTGCATATTGGGGGGATATTCAGCTAGCGACGAGTGCTACACCATCCCTGGAGGGGATGGGCGCCTCTGCGACCAATCGACGTTTTGCATCCATCGGCACCCTTGCATACGCTGGTCCCCTAAGGCCGCTGCGATGGTGGGCTGACAAGGGACTACCGCATGGATGGCAGGGGATCGTCGCAACATGCCCAGGTAGGGGCGGTAGCATGCCTGAATTCAGGCGTCTCAGAGAAAATACCCCCTCTTTCCTGGATCATCGCATTTCGGCGTGATGGCAACGACGGTTCCAGGAGCGTAATTTATTGCCGGTTCGCCGCCACGACGAATGGCGCCGACAGGCGCCCAGAACTCCCACTGAAGGCGGTATCCTTGAACGGCATCACGCCAATGTGCGAAGTCTCTTTTCTCAGCTTCGGTGGCCTGCTGTGTGAATCTATCCGGCTATCCCCTAATATGTACAGCATTATTGGTGCCGGCAGAGCGCGCAAGCGCGCGAATCCTGCTTAGATTGCCGAATTATTGTTAGTGTCTAAAGATAACAATGAGCTCGGTAGGAAAAGGTGAACTAGATAACATTGTTGAACGCGCATGCGCGTTCAAGTCAATAAACGAGCGTGCAGTCTAATACCTGTAGAAGGCATGCCCCGCCCAAAGCATACTGCAAACCACAGTTGACACCCGCCACGCTGTGAACTACAGTTTACATATGATAGGAGTCAGGAAGACAGCACGATTCACAAAGTGGTTCAAATCCCTCAAGGACCGAAGGGCAAAGGCCCGAATCCAGGCCAGGATTTGTACAAAAAGGCGCTGTCGTCGTGATTCTTTTATCGGGTGGCGACAAAAGCTCTCAGACGGCTGATATCGCCAAGGCCAAAGAAATTGCCAGGCAGTTGGAGGTATAGGCTATGGGTATCAAAACTACTCGCTGGGATTCAGCAGAGTTCCTTAAAACAGACGAAAATATTCAACTGTATCTTGAGGCCTGTATCGAGGAAGCGGGCGACGATCCTGCATTCATTGTGCACGCGTTGAGTGTTATCGCGCGCGCCAAGAACATGAGCCAGCTTGCAAGAGACACCGGACTGACCCGAGAAGGCTTGTACAAAGCTTTGTCGCCCGAGGGAAATCCTACGTTCACTACCGTAGCGAAAGTGGCAAAGGCGCTTGGCTTGCAGATTACGGTGAGGATGTTTTAAAAGTCGGGGATCGTCTCACCGATGAACAAATGGCCTACCTACATAACCACTCTTCAGCGTTCTGATCCAAGCCATCTCCAGCCGGAATGGCCCCGTCCGTCGATCCGCAATTAACAGCCCCACCTGCTGAATTGCCGCGGGGTCGAGCGGCGGGGCGTCCTCCAGCCGCTGGCCGCGGAAGACTGCCTCGAACTCATGCCAGGGCAGGTTGACATGCTGCCACTCTCCGGCGTTTGGCTGGAACAGCGCGCGGTAGGCGCCGCCATCGAACAGCCGATCGGTGCGCAGGCGCAGCTGGTAGCGGCGGCCGTCGCCGCGAACGTAGAGCGTCAGGCCTGAGTAGGCGCTCAGATCGAAGGCTTCGGGCTCACGCCGCACCGAGGCGAATCCGCCGCCATTCTCCAGCGAGAGCTCGCCGCTGAACACGCTGATGTCTTCTTCCCCATGCAGGCTGCCTTGCGAGATGCCGCCCATTACGTCGTCGTTGATGGCCCACCAGCGCGGCGCTTCATCTACCTGCTTAAAGTCGATCAGATGGGGCATGGAGCCTCCGTGGTTGCCGGGTCGGTGTGGCCCCTTGGCTTGGCACCATCTTGATCTGCCCCTCTTGGGCCCGCAACCCTGCCAAATCATGGGTGGGGCTGAGACGGGCCTCCTCTACTCGGTGAGGTCAAGAGTATGGATTCTTGGTCACTGCCCAAGACGAAGACAGTGAAAAACTGGATAATGGTCGGTTTTCCACCTTAGCCCTGCCCACGCCAACTCGTCCGGTGCCTCATGGAAATCAAGGTCAACTATCTCGACAACCTCCGGCTGGAGGCCAAGTTCGACGACTTCACGGTCATCTCCGACCAGTCCATCCGCTACAAGGGTGATGGCTCGGCGCCGGGGCCGTTCGACTACTTCCTGGCCTCCTCGGCCATGTGCGCGGCCTACTTCGTCAAGCTGTACTGCAACGCGCGCGACATCCCCACCGAGAACATTCGGCTGTCGCAGAACAACATCGTCGACCCGGTGAACCGCTACAACCAGATCTTCAAGATCCAGGTGGAGCTGCCCGAGGACATTTCCGACAAGGATCGCCAGGGCATCCTGCGCTCCATCGACCGCTGCACCGTGAAGAAGGTGGTGCAGACCGGCCCCGAGTTCCAGATAGAGACCGTGGAGAACATCGACGAGGATGCCCAGGCGCTGCTGATGGGCAAGGCGGTGGGGGAGGGCACCACCTGGATCGAGGGCAAGGACCTGCCGCTGGAGCAGACCATCGCCAACATGTCGGCGATGCTGGCGGACCTGGGCATGAAGATCGAGATCGCCTCCTGGCGCAATATCGTGCCCCACGTCTGGTCGCTGCACATCCGCGATGCCGCCTCGCCGATGTGCTTCACCAATGGCAAGGGCGCCACCAAGGAGAGCGCGCTGTGCTCGGCGCTTGGCGAGTTCATCGAGCGGCTGAGCTGCAACTTCTTTTATAACGATCAATTTTTTGGTGAAGAAATCGCGGGCAGCGCTTTCGTTCACTACCCGAATGAGCAGTGGTTCCCGCCGGGGCCGAATGACGCGCTGCCGGCCGAGATCCTCGATGACCACTGCCGGGCTATCTACAATCCGGACGGCGAGTTGCAGGGTTCTAATCTGGTCGATACCAACTCCGGACGGGCGGATCGCGGCATCGTCTCGCTGCCCTTCGTGCGCCGGTCGGACGGCGAGGTGGTCTACTTCCCCTCCAACCTGATCGAGAACCTCTACCTCAGCAATGGCATGAGCGCCGGCAATACCCTGCACGAGGCGCAGGTGCAGTGCCTGTCGGAGATCTTCGAGCGGGCGGTGAAGAAGCAGATCATCGAGGAAGAAATCGCGCTGCCTGACGTGCCTCAGGCAGTGCTGGCGCGCTACCCCGCCATCGTCGAAGGTATCGAGGCACTGGAGGCCCAGGGCTTCCCGGTGCTGGTCAAGGATGCTTCCCTGGGTGGTCAGTTCCCGGTGATGTGCGTCACCTTGATGAACCCGAAGACCGGCGGCGTCTTCGCCTCCTTCGGTGCGCACCCGAGCTTCCACGTGGCGCTGGAGCGCAGCCTGACCGAGCTGCTGCAGGGCCGCAGTTTCGAAGGCCTGAACGACTTCCCGCCGCCGACCTTCAACTCCCAGGCCGTCGCCGAGCCCAACAACTTCGTCGAGCACTTCATCGACTCCTCGGGGCTGGTCTCCTGGCGCTTCTTCAGCGCCCGAGCGGACGTCGCGTTCAGCGACTGGGACTTCTCCGGTACCAACGCGAAGGAGTCGGCAGCGCTGTTCGGCATCCTCGAGGGGATCGGGCTGGAGGCGTACATGGCCGTCCATGAGGACCTGGGTGCGCCGGTGTGTCGCATCCTGGTGCCGGGTTACTCCGAGGTCTACCCGGTGGAGGATCTGGTCTGGGACAACACCAACATGGCCCTGGACTATCGGGAAGACATCCTCAATCTGCATCGCTTGAGCGACGCCGAACTCACCGACCTGCTCGAACGCCTGGAGGACAGCCAGCTCGACGAGCAGATGGATATCATCACCCTGATCGGCATCGAGTTCGACGAGAACACCGTCTGGGGCCAGCTGACCATCCTCGAGTTGAAGCTGCTGATCAACCTGGCGTTGGGCCGGCACGAGGAGGCGCTGGAGCGGGTCGAGATGTTCCTGCAGTTCAACGACAACACCGTCGAGCGCAATCTCTTCTACCGCGCGGTTCAGGCGGTGCTGGAGATCGCCCTGGATGACGACCTGGAACTGGACGACTTCCGCGTCGACCTCGGCCGCATGTTCGGTGAGGAGACACTGGCGGCGGTGGTGGGTTCGCTGAACGGTACGGTGCGCTTCCACGGCCTGACCCCCACTAGCATGGGGCTGGAAGGGCTGGAGAAGCACCAGCGGCTGATCGACAGCTACCAGAAGCTGCACGCCGCGCGCGCCGTCAGGGCGGGCATGCCCGCGCCGGGGGCCTGACCTCTCGACGCATCGGCCGCTGGCCATTGCCGCGAGCGGCACTCCCACGAAGCCCCGAGCCGGTCACGGCGTCGCTGTTCGGGGTCGTGGTGCTGAGTGAACGCCTGGCAGCGATCCAGCTTGTCGGCATGGGCTTGATTCTTGTCACGGTGACGGCGCTGAGCGTCTCCTCCAGCGCTTGATAAGCCCTTTGATCTTGTCCGGCTGCAAGGACACTGCCTCGATCTCAATTTCAATCTCAATAGATCCGATTACCCACGAATGGATTCAATAACATGGAAGCCTTGGCGTTCCTGGGTCCTGCGGCCCTCTACATGATCTCCATGACCATCACGCCGGGACCCAACAACGTGATGCTCACCGCCTCCGGGGCCAACTACGGCTTCCTGCGGACCCTGCCGCATATCTTCGGCATCCTGGGCGGTTGCTTCCTGCTGTTCGCCGGCATCGCCCTGGGGCTGGGTCTGCTCTTCGAACACTACCCGCTGGTGCAGACCACCCTGCGGATAGTGGGCAGCGGCTATCTTCTCTATCTGGCCTGGCGCATCGCCACGGCGCCGCCGCCGGATCTGCGTCGGCGTGGCGAGGGGCGGCCGCTGAACGTCTGGCAGGCGGCGGCCTTCCAGTTCGCCAATCCCAAGGCCTGGGTGATGGGGCTGGCGCTGATGGCAGGCTTCCTGCCGAGCGAGGGTGACACTCTGGTCAACGCCCTGTTGCTGGCCGGTTTTGCCGAACTGGTGGCGTTACCCTGCATCGCGCTCTGGGCGGGCTTCGGCACGGCCATTGGCCGCTGGCTCGACACGCCGCGCGCCTGGCGGATCTTCAACGGCGTGATGGGGGCGCTCACCGCCGCCTGCGTGGTCTTTATCCTGGGGTGAGAGGAGAGAGAAGATGAAGACGATAGGGCTGATTGGCGGCATGAGTTGGGAGTCGACGCAGACCTATTACCGTCTGGTCAACCAGCTGGTGAGAGAGCGGCTGGGTGGTCTGCACTCTGCCCGGCTGGTGCTCTACAGCGTAGATTTCGCCGAGATCGAAGCGCTTCAGCAGCGCGGTGACTGGGCGGCAACGGCGCAGATCCTCGAGGCGGCGGCCCGGGCCTTGGAGACAGCCGGCGCCGACTTCCTGGTGCTGTGCACCAACACCATGCACCGGGTCGCCCCGCAGATCGAGCAAGCCGTGAAGATTCCCCTGCTGCATATCGCCGATGCCACCGCCCGTGAGCTGCACAGGCAGGGCGTGACCCGGGTCGGTCTGCTGGGTACCCGCTTCACCATGGAACAGGCCTTCTATCGGGAGCGCCTGGAAGCCCAGGGCATCCGGGTGCTGACTCCCGATGAGGCCCAGCGTGAGAGGGTGCACGCGGTTATCTACGCTGAGTTGTGCCGGGGTGATATCCGGGCAGAATCCAAAGCTGCCTATCTGGATATCGTGTCGTCATTGGCTGAGCGGGGCGCCCAGGGCGTGATTCTGGGCTGCACGGAAATCGGGTTGTTGATTCAAGGCGACGATACGGACGTTTCCCTCTTCGACACCACGGCGATACACGCCGAGCAGGCGGTGGAAGCGGCGCTTGCGACCAAATTTGACTTTGCAGCCCCGCATCGGCTCACATAGGCTATCGATGGAATTTCTATCAGGGAGCCAGGAAGGCATAGCGAAACACGCAAAGACTACCGCATGGATGGCTGCAAGTCGTTATGCATATAGGTGGTGAACTTTTACTTGTAACAATGCACTGTTGTCGGACTGGTTTCTCGCTGCGCTATAAACCAGCCGCAAAGCGCGGCGTTAGGCCGCCCATAAACAAAGCCCCCGCGCAGTTGCCTGGCGCGGGGGCTTTGCGTTTCTGGCGTTAAATTACTTGGCAGCGAGTGCCACGCCCACCTTCGAGCGGTTGGGCCGGCCGATGGTCTGGGTGATCCAGGTGCCGGTGTCGGCAAGTGCCTCGAGGTCTATGCGACTCTCGATGCTGAGGCCGTCCAGCAGGTAGACTACGTCATCACTGGCAGGGTAACTCCAGCCGAGTCTTTACCCATTTGCAGTCACCGCTGTTTCAGGCCCAGCGCGGATCGGCCGTGAAGGCCACGGTGAACCAGCGGCGCTCGGGAGGAATGGAGAGCCCGGCGCTGATCTGCTCGCGGATCTCGTCGAGTACGGCGATGCCCTGGCCGATACCGAACGCCGGCGTGGTGACGATATGGATCTCGATGAAGTGGCCCCGCCCGGCCTTGGCGACATGGCTGAAGTACTCGAGCAGGCCTTCGCGTTCCATCACCGGGCGCATGGCGTCATGGACCTCGCGGTCGATCTCGCTCGGCGCGATCAGGAACACCTCCTTCATGGCACGACGCACGATATTCAGCGGAACGGGCATGAAGCAGAGCGTGAGCAGCATCAGCAGCAACGAATCGATATAGCGATTCCAGTGCTCCAGCGCCGTCCCCTGCAGAACGATGGCGATGAGGAAGGCGACCAGCAGCGCCGAGGTTATCAGCGCGGCCATCAGCCAGCCCTGCATGTCGATGCGCACGAACTCGGAATCGGCCCGGCGGTTGATGCGCCTCTGGTAGAACGTCATGGCGAAGCAGACGCCGGCCACTACCACGGCATAGGCAACGGCGACATCGAAGTCCAGCGGGTTGCCGCCGTCGATCAATCCCTGCAGCGCGTTGAGAAAGGCGTAGAAGCACAGCAGCATGAGGATGGCGCCGTTGAGCGCCGCGACCAGGGGTTCCAGATGCCAGTAACCGTGCTGGAATCGCTCGCTGGCTTCGCGCATGGCCAGCCTCGATACGCCCAACGCCAACCCCGACATGGCCGCATCGATAGTCGAGAAGACACCATCGAAGAGGATCGACCGGGACCCGGCCAGCAGCCCGAAGCCGACCCCGAGGCCGGAGACGACGAGGGTGACGATGATGGATACCTTCAGGGCGCGTTGCTCTAGTGCCGCTTGCATGCACTTTCTCGCGTGACTGTGAGTGTTGGACCGATGATTCTAGCCGAGCCAGAACGAGGGCGAAATATCGTGAGGTGACACACGCCGCGATCTAGCATGCCTCACCCTTTCAATGCCTTGACCGGATAGCATATGCTGCAATGCATTGATCTGGCAGCGACGGGCCTGACGACTCCAACCAATGAGAAGCGCATGAGCAAGATCCTGGTCATCAACAGTGGCTCCTCGAGCCTCAAGTTTGCCGTTTTCGACGTCCCGGAAGGCGGCCGCCTGCAGGATCTGATGCTTGGCTTTAGAGGGCATTTCTCCGGATTGGGCAGTCGGGCGACCTTCTCCCTCAAGAACGCCGAGGGCCAGGTACTCGAGGGCGACTCGGCAGGGGAGCCGTCGTCGCGATTGATCCCCGATGACCTCGATCATGAGGGGGCAATGTCGCATCTTCTCGAGTGGCTGGAGGCCCATCCCGACACCGCCGAGATCGCTGCGGTCGGGCATCGCATCGTTCACGGTGGACAGGACTATGCGGTGCCGGTCTTGCTGGATGAGAATGTCCTGGCCGACCTGGAATCCCTGGTTCCGCTGGCACCGCTTCATCAGCCTTTCGGCTTGGCCCCGGTGCAGGCGTTGGCATCGAGACGGCCTGACCTGCCCCAGGTGGCCTGTTTCGATACCGCCTTCCACAATGGCCAGCCAGGGGTGGCACGCACCTTTCCCTTGCCACGTCGCTTCCGCGATGCCGGCATGATCCGCTATGGCTTCCACGGCCTCTCCTATGACTTCATCAATCGTACCCTGATCAATGACGGCCTGCTGTCGACCTCCAATGGCCCCACATCTCGTGTCATCGTCGCCCACCTGGGAAATGGGGCGAGTCTCTGCGCCATTCGGGATGGACACAGTGTTGCCACCACCATGGGCTTCACGGCACTCGATGGCCTGATGATGGGGACGCGTAGCGGTAGCCTGGACCCGGGGCTGCTGCTACACTTGATCATTCAGGAAGGCATGTCGCCACAAGCCGTCGAACGTCTACTCTACAAGGAATCCGGCCTCCTGGGGGTGTCGGGAATCAGTGCCGACATGCGCGACCTGCTGGCCAGTGATGCGAAGGAGGCCCGTGAGGCCATCGAACTCTATGTCTATCGCATCGTGAGAGAGATCGGCAGCCTGGTCGCCGCCCTGGGCGGCCTGGATCACCTGGTATTCACCGCCGGAATCGGCGAGCGAGCAGCGGGCGTGCGAGCCGCCGTGGTGGACGGCTGCCAATGGCTGGGGGCGGCCCTCGACCCGGCGGCCAACAGTAAAAATGCCCTCTCCATCGCCGCGGACGACAGTCGCCTGGGGCTCTGGGTAATACCCACCGACGAGGAACGCATGATCGCCTGGTATACGGCCAGGACCTTGGCCGAAGGTTCCCGTAGCCCGGTTGCTCTGCCTGAGGGTTCCTGAGGGGTCACAGTGTACCTCTGGATGGTGAGGATCAGTCGGCGGCGTTGGGAAAGAAGAGTTGCTGGCCCTTGACCTCGAAGTCGCCGATGGCCTGCTGGCCCTCGTCGGAGAGCAGCCACTCGTGCCACTGTTCGGCCAGGTCGTGCTTGAGGTGCGGATGGCGCTCGGGGTCGATCAGCAGGCTGCCGTACTGGTTGAACAGTGCCTCGTCGCCCTCGAACAGCAGCGCGAGGTTCTGCGGATTCTCGAAGGCCACCCAGGTGGCGCGGTCGGCCATCACGTAGGCGTCCATGGCGGCGGCGGTGTTGAGCGTCGTGCCCATGCCGCTGCCCAGTTCGCGATACCACTCCCCACCGGGATCCACGCCGGCGGCGTCCCACAGGCGCATCTCGGCGCGGTTCGTGCCGCTGTCGTCGCCGCGGGAGGCGAAGGGCGCCTCGGCCTCGGCGATGCTGCTGAGGGCCTGCTCGACGGTTTCGGCGTCGCTGATGCCGGCCGGGTCTCCCGCCGGGCCAATGATCACGAAGTCGTTGAACATCACATTGGCGCGTTCGGTGCCATAGCCCTCGGCGACGAAGCGCTCCTCGCCGGCGGTGTCGTGCACCAGCAGGCTGTCGGCGTCGCCGCGACGGGCGATCTCGAAGGCCTGGCCGGTCCCCACGGCGACCACCCGCACCTCGATCCCGCTCTTGTCGGTGAATTGCGGGATGATAGCGTCGAAGAGCCCCGAGTTCTCGGTGGAGGTGGTAGAGGCAAGGGTAATATAGCGCTCGCCGTCCTGAGCCTGGGCGGCCAGCGAGAGGCCCAGCAGGCCGAGGGCGGTAAGGGTGAGTCTCGTTTTATTCATGTTGCCTTTCCTTCTTTCTACAGTGGTAAGTAGCGGGCGTGACCGGTCACCAGACCAGTTCGCCCCGGATGAAGGCACGCGCCTCGGGAGAGGCGGGTGCCCTGAAGAAGGCTTCGGCCGCGGTGTGTTCCAGCAGGCGTCCCCCGCACAGGAACAGCACATCATCGGCCAGCCGTCTTGCCTGGTGAAGATCATGCGTGCTCATCACGATCCGGGTGCCGCGTTCGTGGAAGTCGACCACGGCGTCCTCCACGGCGCGGATCGCCGCAGGATCCAGCGCCGAGGTGGGCTCGTCCAGGAACAGCACATCGGGGCGGGTCAGCCAGGCCCGCGCCAGGGCCAGGCGCTGCTGTTCGCCGCCGGAGAGCACCCGGGCCGGCCGTTTCTCGAGAGCGGCGAGGCCGAAGCGCGCCAGCGCCTCGCGGGCCAGGGCGAGGCGCTGGCGGCGCGGCGTGCCGGTGACGGCCAGGGCATAGGTGAGGTTGTCCAGGGCAGTGCGTCGCAGCAGTACCGGGCGCTGGAAGACCATGGCCTGGCGCGGCGTCTCACCCTCCCAGTGCACCCGTCCCGAGCTGGGCGCGAGCAGGCCGTGGGCCAGGCGCAGCAGCAGGCTCTTGCCAGCGCCGTTGGGGCCCATCACCAGGGTGCGGTGGCAGCCCGCCAGGCGCAGGGTCAGCGGGTTGAGTAGCGTCTGGTCGCGATGGGTGACGCTCACTCCCTCGAAGGCGAGGGGCGCGACCCTAGCGGCCGCGGTGGCAGGGTGGAGCATTTCGTTCATCCCAGCCTCCGGCGAGCCGACTCGCCCACCAGGTGGGCGGCGGCGTTGACCAGCAGCACCAACCCCAGCAGCACCAGGCCAAGGCCCAGGGCTAGCGGCAGATTGCCCTTGCTGGTTTCCAGCACGATGGCGGTGGTCATTACCCGGGTGACGCCCTCGATGTTGCCGCCGACGATCATCACCGCGCCGACCTCGGCGCTGGCGCGGCCGAAGCCGGCCAGGACCACGGTGAGCAGCGAGAAGCGGGCGTCCCAAAGCAGGGTGGGTATCATGCGCGGCCGGGAGACCCCCAGCGAGCGTAGCTGGTCGCGGTACTCGCCGTGGAGCTCCTCGATCTGCTGGCGAGTCAGGGCGGCGATGATCGGCAGGATCAGGATCACCTGAGCCACCACCATGGCGCTGGGGGTGAAGAGCAGGCCGAACTGGCCCAGGGGGCCGGCCCGGGAGAGCAGCAGGTAGACGGTGAGGCCTGCCACTACCGGGGGCAGGCCCATCAGGGCATTGAGCACCACGATGATGGCGCCGCGGCCGGGGAAGCGCCACAGGGCCAGTGCCGCGCCCAGCGGCAGGGCGAGCAGGGCGGCGATGAGCACCGCGGTCAGCGAGACCCGCAGGGAGAGCGCCACGATGCCGAGCAGCACCGGGTCCATGCCGAGGATCAGGGCAAGGGCGGTCTGGAAGGCATTGGCGTCAGTGGGCATCGCGATCTCCTGTTGTCGTGTTGCATTATGTGCGTTGAACTGGTGCCATGCATCCAACGATGGAATTCATACAGTCTTGTGCATGATAAAAGCGACTTCGCCGCCGAAATCGGAGATGACCCATGGAGAGTGGCCCGACCCTGCCGGCTCATGCCTACCTGACCACGGCGGAGGCCGCCGACTACCTGCGCCTCAAGGAGCGCAAGATCTACGACCTGGTGCGCCAGGGCGAGATCCCCTGCGTGCGGGTGACAGGCAAGCTGCTGTTTCCGCGCCAGAGCCTCGACCTCTGGCTGATGAAGCACCTGGAGGGGGACCAGGCAAGCCACCTGCCGGTGCCGTGTGTCCTGGCGGGCAGCCAGGACCCGCTGCTGGAGTGGGCGGTGCGCGAGAGCGGATCCCAGCTGGCGCTGCTTTGTCACGGCAGCGGCGACGGTGTGCGGCAGTTGCTGGCCGGCGATGCCATGCTGGCCGGCCTGCACCTGATGGATCCGGATACCGGTCGCTACAACGAACCGGCGAGACTGGGCCTCGGGGGCATGCGAGACCTGGTGATGGTGCGCTGGACCCACCGCCGCCAGGGGCTGCTGTTGGCGCGGGACAACCCGCGCGGCATCCAGCGGGTGGCCGACCTGGCGCGCCCCGGAGTGCGTGTCGCCCACCGCCAGCCCGAGGCGGGGGCGGCGCAGCTGCTGGGGCTGCTGCTGGCACGGGAGAAGATCGACAGCCACCGCCTGACCTTGGCCGAGCACCCCTCTCTCAGCGAGGACGACCTCGCCCTGTCTATCCGCCAGGGCGAGGCCGATGCCGGGCTCGGTGTGGAGGCGGCCGCCCGCCGTCATGGGCTGGCCTTCGTGCCGTTGCACAAGGAGGCCTTCGACCTGGCCATGCGCCGGCGGAGCTACTTCGAACCACCGGTGCAGCGGCTGCTGGCCTTTGCGCGGGAGTCGCGCTTCGCCGAGCGCGCCGCGGCGCTGAGGGGCTACGACATCACTGAGCTGGGGCGGGTGGTCTACAACGCCTGAGTGTTGTCCAGGCACCTTGAGATGACCACCCCTTTGGCCTGGGTTCTTCTCCATGGCCAACCCCGAGGTGGTCACACTGCTGACTCCCCTATGAGCAGGACGGCAAGATCGTGATGGGGTCGAGTTCCTGGACCATCACGGCGAACAAGGTGCTGTCTGGTGTGGATCACAAAGTGAAATGCTGACGGACTCGGCCTGCCACCTCGTTCGCGACGCCTTCGGCGGCGGTATCCACCACCAGGCTGTAGGCCCGCTCCGTTTCGTCAAGGGGGGCGGCAGCGGCTTGCTGGCGCTCCATGATGCGCTCGTCCGCCTCGGAAGGATCCGATCCCGCTTCTGCCCGGGTTCGCAGCCAATGCCGGCGTTGGGTTTCCGGAGCGGTGCAGGCCAGCATCAGATAGGGAAGGTCCCGGGCGGCGGCACCGATAAGTTGGTCGCGTTCCTCTCGATGCAGGGCCGCCGAATCGACGATCACGGGGTAGCCGGCGGCCAGGGCGTCGGCGGCCAGTCCCGCAAGACGCCGATATGTCTCGCAGGTGGCTTCGCGAGTATAGATATCCAGTCCGGGCTGGTCATGGCTGTTGGTCAGTGGCTTGAGATCGAACAAGCGCTTGCGTTCCACATCGGAGCGCAGCCAGACCAGGTTCAGTGACTCTGCCAGCCGTTGACTCAACCAACTCTTGCCGCTGCCGGAGACCCCGGTGGTTACCAGCAAATAGCGGTTACGCGGCGACGAATACCCTTCCGCCACGTCAATATAGGATTGGTAGCGGTCGAGCAGCAGCTGCTTATCCTTGTCGCTCAGGTCCGGGTTGCCTCGGGTCAGCAGTGCGATCTTGGCCCTTACGGTGGCGCGGTAGGCCTTGTAGAAATCGAGCAGGGGCAAGCAGTCGAAATCACCGCTGAGTTGCAGGTAGCGGTTCAGGACCCGGTTGGCCAGTTGTGGTGCCCCGCGATGCTCCAGATCCATGAGCAGAAAGGCCAGGTCGTTGCTGGTATCGATCCAGCGCAGGCCTTCGTTGAACTCGATACAGTCGAATACCGTGACCCGGCCACGGTACAGGGTGATGTTGCCAAGATGCAGGTCGCCATGACATTCGCGTATATGGCCTTCTTGATGACGTCTTGCCAGATGGGGTTCCAGCCGCTCGAATGTCTCTCGGCTCCAGGCGGCCAGCCGGTCCAGCTGGTCCCGCTGGGCCGATGACTCCAGCAGAGGGCGGATCTGCTGGAAATTCTCCTCGGTATCTGCGCGCACCACCGCCGGCATTCCCAGCTCCCCTTGGGTGGCGGGCAGGGTTGCGTGGAAATTGGCCATCTGGTCGGCCAGTTCGTCCATATGCGCTTCCTGCAGGCGCCCCTTGTCATGCAGTTCATTCAGCATCTGGTGGGGATCGAACTGGCGCATGCGGATGGCGTATTCGAAGGCCTCGCCATCGCCGCCGAGGTGGGGATCTTGGGGGCTACCGGTAATGGGCAGGACATCCAGATATAGATCCGGTGCCAGACGGCGATTCAGACGCACTTCTTCGTTGCAGAAATGCTTGCGCCGCGCCAGGGTGGAAAAATCGAGAAAGCCGAAATCCATGGGCTTCTTGATCTTGTAAGCGAACTCTCCGGTCAGCAGGACCCAGGAAATATGGGTTTCATACAGGGTAAAGTCGGTGACCGGGTGGTCGTAGCGTTGGGGATCCTGCAATGCGTGAATCAGTTCGCGACTCATGGTGAGAGGCTCCTTCTATTAGGGCTGGAGTAGTGTCGTTGCTGGCAACGCAGTGGCCATTTGCCGGCATGGCCTGCAATCACTGCGGCCACGCTGACGGGGTTGCGGGGCGTTTGATCGGCTGCTCGGTGATGAACCAGTGAAGGGCGGCGGCCATCACCGAGAGCAGGATGGCGATTTTCCATACCACATCATAGTTGCCGGTCACATCATAGAGGTAACCGCCCAGCCAGACGCCCATGAAGGAACCCAGTTGGTGGAATAGGAAGACGATACCGCCGAGCATGGAAAGGTGGCAGGAATGCCGGCCTGACTCAGCGTTGTGGTTGATCAAGGATGGGCATGGGATAGCGGCGGTCCGCCTTGCCGGCCTTCACCACCTGCCCCGGGGTGTCATGGCCCACCAACTCCGGCAGCATCGCCGAGGCTGCCAGCAAGGCGTCGAGGTCGACGCCGGTGGATACGCCTATCTGCTCGAACATGTGCACCAGGTCCTCGGTGCAGACGTTTCCCGTGGCGCCCGGCGCAAAGGGACAGCCGCCGAGGCCACCCAGCGAGGCGTCGAAGCGGATGATACCGGCTTGCCAGGCGGCCAGAGCGTTGGCCAGGCCCATGCCGCGGGTGTTGTGGAAGTGCAGGGTGAAGGGCGCGGAAGGGAAGCGCGCCAGCGCCGCCTCGCAGAGGCTTGCCACCTGAGCCGGGTTGGCCATGCCGGTGGTGTCGCAGAGGCTTACCCCCTCGACGCCAAGCTCGAGCAGCCTGCTCACCAGTTTCAGCACCCGCGCCTGGGGTACTTTGCCCTCGAAGGGGCAGCCGAAGCTGGTGGAGAGTGAGGCGTTGATGAAGACGCCGCTGCCTTGGGGGTGCGAACGCACCACCGATAGGATCTCGGCATATTGCGCCAACGACTGTTCCGGCGTCATGCGCAGGTTGGCCCGGCCGTGGGAGTCGCTCGCCGACATCACCAGGTTGATCTCGTCGACGCCAGAGGCCAGGGCCCGCTCGGCACCCTTGACGTTAGGCACTAGCACGGTGATTCCCACCCCCGGACGGCGCTGGATGCCGGCGACCACCTCGGCGGCGTCGCGCAGGTTGGGGATTGCCTTCGGCGACACGAAGGAGGTGGCCTCGATGCGAGCCAGCCCCGTGGCGGAGAGCGCGTCGATCAGGCGGATCTTCTCCTCGGTGGGCACGAAGGTTGCCTCGACCTGGAAGCCGTCGCGGGTTGCCACCTCGTTGATCTGCAACTGGGTCATGATGGGTGTCCTGGGTCGGTCGGGGATCAGATGATGCCGGCGTCGCGAAGCTTGGCGCGGGTGTCGGCGGCGGTGTAAGGATAGCCGGCCGGCACCCGTGCCTCGTCCAGGGCGGCGAGTATGTCGTCGCGACCGTACTGCCGGCTCCACGCCTCGATGGCCGCGTCGATCCGTTGGGCATGGCGAGTGCGACCGTCGTTGTGGGCCAGCTCGGGATCCTCGGCCAGGTCGGGGCGGCCGATCACCGCGTAGAGGGCGGAGAGGGAGTCACCAATGCTGACACCGACCCGCACGGAGGGCTCGCCGGGCTGGCCGGTAAGGTAGCGCAGGCCGCCCATGGCTTCGTCCGGGCTTGTCCCAGGACCAGACTGAATGAGCTGCCGGTTGAGCGGTAACACCATACAATGATAATTCCTTCAGGAAAACGTCACATGCGCAAGACGCTACTTGCTACCTTCGCCAGCCTGGGTCTCTCCGCGGCAGCCCCTTCCTGGCCGGTTCCCTTGGCGGCGAGAATGCGGTGCTTGAACTGCTCAACCTCGGCCAGATTCAGCTCTCCATTACCGGCGGCAACTGGCGCCAGCAGTACGCACCCGAGTATGACGCCATCACCGTACCCTTCGTTTTCTCCACCTGGGAGGAGGTCGACGCCCAGGTGGTCAGCGTGCCGGCGCCGGAGATCTATCTGGCGATGCAGACCTGCTGGGCTACTGAGGTGCGGGCATCTTGCCTTCGAGGGAGTGAGCCCATGCCCCATTTCGACCCGCGAGCCACCACCCTTGACCGCGAACACGGGTATCATGGTCACGATTCCCACCTGGGTTCCTTCCTTTCTGAACTGAGGCCAAGGACACGCTGATGAAGCTCTTCTATCACCCCGATCAGGAGCGCCACGCCCCCGCGACCTTCCTGTTGCGTGGCCGACCGGCACCGTCACCGGAAGGCCCGGTCCGTGCCGAGCTCCTGTCCGCGGGACTCTCTTCGGTGGGCCTCTCCCTGACCGCGCCCACCGATAGCGACAGCAGTGTCCTTCGTGAGCGATTGACCCGGATACATACGCCGCGTTACCTGACCTTCCTGGAGACGATCCATGCCCGCTGGCGTGATTTACCCGATGCCGCCGAGATGGTCGCACCGAATGTCCACCCTTGCGGGAACGGATATCACTATCCCAGGCATCCGGTGGGGCAAGCCGGTTGGCACCTACATGACATGGCCTGTCCCATCGCGGCGGACAGTTTTGCGGGGATCCTGGCCAGTGCCGCCTGTGCAGAGGCCGCCGCCGAAGCGCTGATGAACGGGGACAGAACGTCCTATGCCCTGTGTCGGCCACCCGGCCACCATGCCGGACCGGAGCGGGCCGGGGGCTTCTGTTTCCTGAATAATTCGGCCCTCGCGGCCACGGTGCTGAGGGAGCGTTTCGATCGTGTGGCGATCCTCGATGTGGACCTGCACCACGGCAATGGTACCCAGGATATCTTCTATGCCCGAGGTGATGTCTGGACGGGGTCACTGCATGCCGATCCCGATGACTTCTATCCCTTCTTCTGGGGAAGCGCAGACGAGACGGGCATTGGGGAGGGCGTCGGTGCCAACGTCAATCTTCCGTTGGCCCTGGGCAGTGGCGCTCAGGCCTTCCTCGAGACCCTGGATCGCCTGATCGAGCGGCTCGAGGCCTTCCGGCCCGATGCCCTGGTGGTGGCCCTTGGCCTGGATGCCCACAAGGATGACCCCCTGGCCGGCCTGACACTCGAGACGGACGACTTCATCCCCGTGGGTCGGCGACTCGCCGCCCTCGATCTACCCACCGTGCTGGTGCAGGAGGGGGGCTATCCCACCGAGCACCTGAGCGACAACCTGGCCGCCTTCATGGCCGGATTCATCAGACACTGAGCGCCTCGGGCGCTTCCGCAACAAATCAATCGGAGACGACAACCATGACCCTTACACACCATGACAGCAACGCCCGCATGAGCCAGATCACCGTGTACAACGGCACCGTCTACCTGGCCGGCCAGGTGCCGGCGGATGCCAGTGCCGACATGCGCGGCCAGACCGAGCAGGTGCTTGGGCGTATCGATGACCTGCTGGCCAAGGCCGGCACCTCCAAGGATCATCTCATCGCGGCCCAGATCTGGGTGACCAGCATGGCCGAATTCGACCAGATGAACGCTGCCTGGGACAGCTGGGTGGTGCCGGGTCGCCCGCCGGTGCGCGCCGCCATCGAGGCCAAGCTCGCCAAGCCCGAGTGGAAGGTGGAAATCATGGTCACCGCGGCTCTGCCGGAGGCCTGAGATGCGCATCATTACCGACGAGGAAGTGGCCGCCTCGCTACCCTGGCCTGCCCTGGTGGAACGCCTGGCGGTGACCTTTCGTGAGGGGGTCGAGTCGCCGCCGCGCCATCACCACGCCATGCATCGCCCCGATGGCGAGGCCACCATGCTGCTGATGCCCGCCTGGGAGCGGGCGGGCTATATCGGCGTGAAGATGGTCAATGTCTTCCCGCAGAACGCCGATCACGGGGTGCCGGCGATCTCCGGCGTCTACCTGCTCAGTGAGGGTAACCACGGCCGCCCCCTGGCCTGTATCGACGGCAGCGAGTTGACCCGGCGTCGCACCGCGGCGGCCTCGGCCCTGGCGGCCAGGGAACTGGCCCGGGACGATGCCGAGACCCTGCTGGTGGTAGGTACCGGCAAGCTGGCGCCCATGGTCATCGAGGCCCATGCCGCGGTGCGCCCGATCCGCAGGGTGCGCATCTGGGGCCGTCACCCGGAAAAGGCCGAGCGGCTGGCCGCCGACTACGCCGACCGCTTCGGTACCGCGGCGGTGTCGGACCTGGAGATGGCGACGTCCGAGGCGGACATCATCAGCTGCGTGACGCTCTCCACCGAGCCGTTGATCCATGGCGACTGGCTGTCACCCGGCACTCACCTGGACCTCATCGGCGCCTTCCGGCCGTCCATGCGCGAAACTGACAGCCTTTGCCTGACCCGTAGCGAGGTCTTCGTGGACACCTATGCCGGTGCTCGGGGGGAGGCCGGTGACATCCTGCAGGCGATCGACGAGGGCGGTTTCGCCTTCGACGATATCCGTGCCGATCTGGCCGAACTGCTGCGCGGCGAGCGGCCGGGTCGCTCCTCCAGCGAGGCGATCACGCTGTTCAAGTCGGTGGGTGCCTCGCTGGAGGATCTGGCGGCGGCCATCGAGGTCTGGGAGCGTCAGGAACCGATATCGTGATGGGGGGGGGAGCGCTTCGGATCTCGAGCGTTTCCATACGTCTCGCTACCTGGATCAATTGGAGACGGGAGATCGTTCGCGCGGCGGGGATGCTGGCGACTGTGCGCCCTATCTGCCCGGTAGCCTGGCGGCAGCGAAGTAGTCCGCTGGCCTGGCGATTGCCGCCGTGGATGCCGTGCCCAGTGGACAACTTTCCAGCGCCTATGCGCTGTGTCGCCCACCGGGACATCATGCCGAGGCCGACCGCGGTCGGGGCTTCTGCCTGCTGGGCAACATCCCGGTCGCCGTCCTGCGCGCCCGAGCGCTGGGCCAGGTCCGACGCATCGCCATCCTCGACTGGGACGTGCACCATGGCAACGGCCAGCAGATGGCCTTCTATCGCGATGCCGAGGTGTTCACCGTCTCGGTCCACCAGGCCGTCACTGCGTTTCGTCTTCCAGCGTTGAGGACCTGCCGACCCGCCATGCTAGCCTCGAGGCACCCGCGACGAAGAGACGACGATGCTCATCGGATTTCTGGATGGTGCCCTGTGCTTGCTGCTGTTGTCGCTGACGCTCTGGGGTGCCATGGCGCTCTGGTATCGGCTGTCGTTACCGCGCGCTGGCCGGTGTCTGGTGATCGCAGTCTGGCTCCTGGCAGGCGCCATCTGGCTGTTGTTGGCGTTTCAGGGCGCCCGTCTCGGTCCGCTTGCCGGGATGGGGATACAGCAGGCCGCGCTGCTGGCCTGGTGGCGAACGCTGAAGCCGGCGAAGGATCTCGATTGGGCCGAGGATCTCGCCCACCTGGCCACGGGTGATATCGATGGCGAGGATCTGATCCTGCACGATGTGCGAAACTTCGACTGGCAGTCCCGTGACCACGCCATCCCGGCCTGGGAACGTCGCTGCTATGACCTCCAGCGGTTGGGCTCGGTGGACCTCTTCACCTCCCGTTGGGGTCGACCCGGCATCGCCCACGTGCTGATCTCCTTCGGCTTCCTCGACCCCGAGGCCGGCCTGTATGACGTCGTGACCTTCTCCGTCGAGGTACGACGCCAGAAGCACGAGCGCTTCTCGGAGATCGGTGGCTTCTTCAAGCAATACGAACTGGCGGTCATCGCGGCCGATGAACGCGATGCCGTTCGCCTGCGCAGCAATATCCGCAGCGAGCGGGTCACCCTCTATGCCGTGATGCTGGATGCCGAGGACCGTCGTGAATTGCTGTTGGCGCTGGTGCAGGCGGCCAACCGGCTGGAGCGGGAGCCACGCTTCTATCACACCATCACCGCCAACTGCACGACCCTGGTCTTCGCCATGATGCAGCGGATCATCGAGCGCCGGCTGCCACTGGACCACCGCCTGCTGCTGTCGGGCATGCTCCCCGGTTATATCCATGACCATGGGGGGTTGGCCCAGGGCTATTCACTGGCCGAGCTGCAGCGCCTGGGCGACATCACCGAGCGTGCCCGACAGGCGGATGACGACCCGGCGTTCTCCCGGCGAATTCGGCAAGGCGTGCCGGGCTGGGCGGCGAGTCACGATGGCGATTCGCCATGAAAAACGCCACGATGACCGACATCGTGGCGTGGTGTCACTCCTCCCTGGGTATCCTTCCTGATACTGGCCAAGCCTCCCTTGGGGAACTCCTGTCCCGTCGCCTCCCTGTCGCCGTCACGGCAGTGTCCCTTGCCGCAGGCCCTTTATCGCTCAGCCGGATGACAGTGGGATAACAGCTTTGTGAATAGCTGATGGCAGAGTGGAGAGATCCTCTCTCAGTCGCGGCCCGCCGGTGGCTCGAGTGCGCTTAGCAGGCCGCGCAGCAGCGAGAGCTCCTTGCGACTGGGCTGGGCTCGGGCGAACAAGGCATGCAGGTGTTCCTCCGTGCGGGCATGGGGCTGGGTGAGAAAGCCACTCGCCTGCATGACCCGACCGAGATGGGCATGGAAGTGGTCGAGCTGCTCACGATTCGGCGCCCGCTCCCCGGGTGAGTGAGGCGGGGTGTCACTCCCCGGACGCCGTCGCCAGGCCTTGAACACCTCGTAGGCCAGGACCTGCACGGCCTGCGAAAGATTCAGGACAGCGTAATCGGGGTTGGCGGGAATGCTGACCTGGTGACTGCAACAGCGGATCTCCTCATTGGTCAGGCCGGAACGTTCCCTGCCGAATACCAGGGCCACCGGGTCATGAGCGGCGTTCTCCACCAGGTCCCTGGCCATTGCGTCTGGCTCATCGAAATGTGGCAGTGGCAGGCTGCGTAGCCGGGCACTGGCGCCGACCACCTGGACACAGTCGGCCACTGCCTCCGCCAGGGAGCCCATCACACGGGCGCCCTCGACGATATCGTCGGCACCGGCAGCGAGCCGTGTGGCCTCGGGGTCGGGAAAACATCGCGGCTTGACCAGCACCAGATCGGTGATGCCCATGGTCTTCATGGCCCTGGCCGAGGCGCCGATGTTGCCCGGGTGATAGGTCTGGACGAGGACGATGCGGATGTTTGTCAGCATGGAGCAGTCGGTCAGCCGAAGGGTGGGGGAGAGCAGGAGCGGCGATTATCCTACAGCGCCCAGCTCCGGCGCTAACAGAAAAACCCCGCCGGTTTCCCGGCGGGGTCGGTCTCAGGCGGTGCCTGGGGCAGGGGGCTGGCTTACATCATGCCGCCCATGCCACCCATACCGCCCATGCCACCCATGTCGCCACCACCGGATTCCTTCTCGTCCGGATCATCGGCGATCATGGCCTCGGTGGTGATCATCAGGCCAGCCACGGAACCGGCGGACTGCAGCGCAGTGCGGGTCACCTTGGCCGGGTCGATGACACCCATCTCGAAGAGGTCACCGAACTCGCCGGTCTGGGCGTTGTAGCCGAAGTTACCTTCCCCGGCCTTGACCTGGTTGAGGATGACCGAGGCTTCCTGGCCGGCATTGATGACGATCTGGCGGAACGGGGATTCCATGGCACGCAGGGCCATGGAAATGCCGTGGGTCTGGTCCTGGTTGTCGCCCTTGAGGTCCTTGATGCTGGCCAGTACGCGAATCAGGGCGGTACCGCCACCGGGGACCACGCCTTCCTCGACGGCCGCGCGAGTGGAGTGCAAAGCGTCTTCGACGCGTGCCTTCTT
>JAGXGN010000089.1 GCA_024636705.1 Halomonas sp. | reverse complement strand
TCATATGATGTCTCGCCGGAAGACGGGTCATTGTCGGCATCCGACTGGGTGGCACCGGCCTCTGGCTCATCGTTCTCGGTACCCGACGGGTCATTGTCGGCATCCGACTGGGTGGACTGGACGCCGGTTTCAAGCGACGCCAGTTCATTGCGCCAGGTCTCCAGCTGGGACTCGAGACGCGCCAGCTGTGTTTCGCGCTGCTCGATGTCCGACTCGATACCCGAGAGCTCTTCCCGACCGATCTCGATGGACAGCAGGAGGTCATCATGCTCGGTGCGCACCGCCTGCAGGCTCTGCTCGGCCGCATCGAGATCGGCACTGACGGCATCAAGGGATACCTGATTCGTTTCACGCTGCTGTTCGAGATCCGCAATCTCGGTCGTCAGGGAATCGCGTACCGCCTCCTGGGCGCTGATCTCCTCGGCCAGGGTGGCAAGGCGCGTCTGGGCTTCATCGATGTCACCCTGAAGCCCCTCGAGTTCCATGACGGCTTTTTCGCGAGATTCCTTGGCGGCCTGGCGAGCCGCTTCACTTTCCTGACGGGCTGCCTCGGCCTCCTGGCGAGCCTCCTCGATCTCCTGACGCGCCTTCTCGGCCTCCTGGCGCGCCGCCTGAGCTTCGTCACGGGCCTGAATGGCCTGGTCACGCTGCTCCTGTGCAGCGGCAAGCGACGCCTCGAGCTCCTCGAGCTCGGCCTGGCGCGCCTCGATATCGCTACGCAGCGACTCCAGTGAAGCTTGGGCTTCCTCGAGCACGGACCGAGTGGACTCGACCTCGGAGCGGGTGCTCTCGAGTTCGGCCACAGCGGCCTCCTGCTGCTCTGTCAGCTCAGCCATGCGTTGCTCGAGAGAGTCGAGATCGGCCTGGGTCGCGGCACGCTCCTCGAGGCGGCTGGTTAGCGCCGCGTTCTCGTCCTGCAGCTCGGAAAGCTGTGTGTTGACGGACTCGAGCTCGCTCTCTACCGAGGAAAGCTGAGTGGCGAGCGCCTCGTTCTCCTCCTCCTGGGTTCCTGCATTGGACTGAGCGACCAGCGCCCAGATCACGGTGATGACGGTAATAGCCGCCAGCCCCCTGACACGATTGTCCTTGAGCAGCTGACTCGTCGAGGTATCCGACATTGATGTTTCCCCCTGTTGGGTCATTGGCTCCCGCGAGAAATACCGCGAGAGGCGTGTGAACTCTCAGCATACACGGCTGGCACCGGGAGACCAGTCTGGTCGAAAGGACCGGGTTCACGTTGTCTTCACGGCCTGAGGCAGAAAAAGACCGTCCACGCCCAGCCCACCGACCTTCTCGTGCAGCTTGCGGGCCCCCTTGATGCTGTTCAGCCGAGGGCGCGCAGCAGGAAAGCACTGCCGGGAGTCATCCCGACAGCACAAGGCCATGGTCCTGATACCAGGCAGGAGAGCCTTAGCGGTAGAAGACCTCCACCAGGAACATGGGAATGGCCGGTACATAGGTGATCAACAGCAGCACGAAGAGCAGCACACCGATGAAACCCAGATTGGACCGGCTCACGGACCAGACATCCGCCTTGGCGATGGAACAGGCCGTGATCAGCACGCTGGCCACAGGCGGTGTCTGCTGGCCGATGGCAAGGTTGAGGCAGACGACCAAGCCGAAGTGTACCGGATCGATACCAACGGCGTTGACCAGCGGCATCACGATGGGCACCACCAGGATGATCGCTGCCGCCGAATGGAGGAAGAGGCCGATCAGCAGGAAAAAGACGTTCAGCAACATCAGGATGGCATAGGGATTATCCGTCAGTTCAAGAACCGCCTCGGCCAGCTGCTGGGGCATACGCGTCTCGGTCAGGAAGACACCCACCAATGCCGAGGAAGCCACCAATAGCATGACGACCGCGGTCTGCTGGCCACCCTCGATGATGGCGCGATACAGATTGTGCAGATTTAGTTCCCGGTAGATCAGGGTGCTTATCAGGATGGATACGGCCACGGCCATCCCTGCCCCTTCGGTGGCGGTCACGAGACCACCGAAGATCGACCCGAGAATCAGGATCGGCAGGGTCAGGGCCCAGGACGCGTCCTTGAAGGTCTGCCATACACGCTTGAGCTGGAAGACCTCTTCCACCGGCCAGTCGTACTTTCGGGCGTAGTAATAGCTGAGAGACATCAACCCGACGCCGCCGAGGATGCCAGGAATGATGCCGGCCACGAACAGCTGAACGATGGAGGCCCCCGCCATGACCCCGTAGAGAATCATCGGGATCGAAGGCGGAATGATGATGGCCAGAGACGCCGAGGATGAGGTCACGGCCGCGGCGAAGGCGCTGGGGTAACCCCGCTTCTTCATGGCCGGTATCAATATGGAACCCGTCGCCGCCACATCGGCCACGGCGGAGCCCGATATCTCGGCGAAGAACATGGAGACGCCGATATTGATCATCGCCAGTCCGCCACGAATGAAGCCGAACAACGCCGAGGCGAAGGCGATCAAGCGACGCGATATGCCGCCGGTATTCATGATGGCCCCGGCCAGAACGAACATCGGTATCGCCAGGAGCGGGAAGCTGCTTGCACCCTCGAACATGGTCAAGGCGATGTTGGGCAGCATCGCGATACCCTGGCTGGCGACAATGGCCACCATGGCCACGATGCCGAGCGCCACGGCAATGGGTACGTTGATGAGGATCAGCACCAGCAGCCCGATGAGCATCAGGAAGAGTGTCATGAGCGGTTGTTCTCCGTAATGTCATCTACCGTAAGGCCTGCCTGGGTGTTCTCTCTTTCCGCTTCGGCAATCGCCTGCCGGATCTCCTCTTCCTCACGGGAGACACCCTGTCGCACCTTGGCTAGATAACTGGGCATGCTCAGCAGCTGGGCGATCACGAAGAGGGCACTACCGATCGGAATGACGGATTGGGTGAAGGTAATCGGCACCCAGCGCAGGGTGATCAACGCCATGCCCTGCATGACGTCGAGGACCACCAATCCCGCCCAGCCCAGGATCAGGAAGAAACCGATGAACAGTGCCTCGGACAGGTAGGAAATGGCCATGCGCATCTTCAACGGCATGGCACGCAACACCCCATCCACGCCGATGTGGCCACGCTTGAGGGCGGCCAGCGCCCCTGCATAGTAGGTCAGCCAGACCAGCATGATGGCGGCCACCTCGTCGTACCAGGACGGCGTGCGTCCGATGTATCGAGTGACCACCGCATAGAGGACGACCAGTGTCAGGGTGACCATCAGAAACGCCGTGATGATTTCCAGCAGAGTTTCCAGCCACCTGGACAGTCGATTCACGAATGCCATTGTTTTCCGCTCGTTCAGGAAGGGCGACAGAACACTCCCGCGCCAGGCGACGCGGGAGTGGTTGGGAAGGCAGTTGACGTCAAGAAGACCTCAGAAGTCTTCTCCGAGCGACACGGCCTTGTCGATCAGGGGTTGGGCCCCATCGACTTCCTCGCCGAAGGCTTCGTAGATCGGCGTCGAGGCCGAGATGAAGGCGGCCTTGTCGACCTCGTTCACCTGGGTACCCGCCTCGCGGATGACATCGACGAGGTCACGGTCGAGTTGTTCGGCCCGATCATAGACGTACGCCTGATTATCCTTGGCCGCTTCGACAAGGATTTCCTTGATCTCATCCGGCAGTCGCTCGAAGCGGGCACCGGCAGTCATGTAGGCCGGCGTATAGACATGGCCGGACAGCGACAGGTAGTCCTGTACTTCCTGGAAACGTTGCCCGGCGATCTGCGCCAGTGGATTTTCCTGGCCATCCATCACACCGGTCTGCAACGCCATGAAGACCTCGGACAGGGCCATCGGGGAAGGTTCGGCGCCATATTCCTCGAACATCCTTACACGCCAGGCACCCCTGGGGGTCCTCAGCTTGATGCCTGCGAGATCTGCCGGACGTTCGATGGGACGCACATTGTTGGTGATGTGGCGAAAGCCATTTTCCCAGACGGCAAGGATACGATAGCCGTTCTCTTCGGCAATCGGGGCGAGGGTGGGCCAGACGATCTCTTCTTCGATCAGCTTCATGTGGTCACGGTTCTTGACCAGGTAAGGCAGCTCGAAGAGGCCGAATTCGTCGGACACCGATGACATGATGGTGGAAGGCAGGGCGAAGTCGACCGTGCCAAGGCGAAGCTTCTGCAAGAGCTCCTGGTCGTTGCCGAGCTGGCTGGAACCGAAGACCACGACCTCATAGGGCTCGGGTAATCGTTCGTTGGCGAGTTCGGCGTAATGCTCGGCGGAGTCGGCGAACAAGGATCCCGGGCCACCGACGTGACCGAAGGTGATCTCCCGGGCATGCACGGAAGTGGAGACGGCTGCAATGGCGAGGGCCACCGCAAGGACGCGTAATTGAACCATAGCGAAATTCCTCTTTTTTTGTGGTTGTCGTGCGATGCGAGTGCGCTGCAGTTGAGCACCCTTGCATGGGTCTTGATCGAGCACGAAACGCAAATTGCATTAATAATGCGAAATGCGCTTCTCGTTGAAGCTACTCCCTGTAGCATAATCAGTGTCAAGACAGGGGGCCTGCCTGATCAGAGACACGAAAATGGCCGAAATCCAACAGCAAGCCCTTGGTCCGGAAGCGGTTTATGGACACTTGTCTGCAGTCGAATGACTGCCCGTATGATCATTCACGCTGTCAATGCATGTATTGACGAAAATCCTTTCCAGAAGCGTATGATGGCAAGAGATCCAAGGATGGTCAGACCCATGACGCCCGTTCTGCGCTCTTCGCTCTACGCTCCCTTGACACTGCTCCCGCGAGTGGGAAGCTTCATGTGGCGAGTCTTTACGGCCTTCCTGCGTAATCGCGGCATCCTGCTCGCCGGCGGTGTCGGCTACAACATCCTGCTCTCCATCGTGCCGCTGTTCGCCCTGCTGGTGGTATTGCTGGCCGGGGTCGTCGACGAACAGCACCTGCTCAACGTACTGACCATTCAGGCACGCCACCTGGCGCCCTCCCATGCCGAGCTGCTTCTGGAGGCCGTTCGCACCCTGCTGGAGTCCCGAGAGGTGATCGGCATCCTGGGCTTTCCCGTGCTGCTGCTGTTCAGCTCCTTTGCCTTTCGCATGCTGGAGGATGCGCTGGCGATCATCTTTCATGCCGACGACTCTCACCCCCGTCGTAGCGCCTGGGTCTCGGTACTGATGCCCTATGCCTTCATGGTGGTTCTAGGCGCGGGGTTGCTCGCCCTGACCCTGCTGGTCACCCTGGCCAGCTCACTCAACAGCCTGTGGATGGCCGTCTTCGATCGCGACCTGCCATTGGCAGGCCTGTCGGAGTCGATGCTCAACCTGTTCACCTTCGCGGGCGTCTTCCTGCTGTTCAGCGCCATCTACAAGGTACTGCCGGTCGTCAAGATCGCCCTGCACCGAGCGGTAGTGGGTGGATTCGTGGCGGCGCTGCTATGGGAGGGCGTGCGCCTGCTGCTGGTCTTCTATTTCGCCAATATTTCCCTGGTCAACGCCGTGTACGGCTCACTGGCCACCCTGATCGTGATACTCCTGAGCCTGGAAATCGGCGCCATCAACCTGCTGCTCGGGGCCCAGGTCATCGCCGAGCTGGAACATAATGCCCGCCTGGGCCTGCACTGGCATATCGATCCGCGGCGCAAAGCCGTGACGCACGTCGATTGACTCACTCCTTCGCCGCTCTCTCGCCCAGCGCCACCATCTCTTCGTGGAGCCGTTCGACGATCTCACGCTCGTCCGCTTCCGGCCGCGAGGGATCGACGGGCTCTCCGACGACCACTTTCACATGCCCTCGCCGCGGTAGTCGCTGCCCTGGCGGCATCAGCTCATGGGTCCCCTCGATCCAGACCAGCACCACCGCGACAGGCTGTGCCTTGAGCAAGAGCCCGAGCCCGGGACGAAAGGGCTGCAACCGGCCATCCGGCGAGCGTTTTCCCTCGGGAAACCAGACGAGCTGATGGCCGCGGTCCAGGGCCGCAGCAGCAAGCACCAGACTTCGCCTCGGCGCGGCTCCCGGATCGATGGGCAGTATTCTTGCGGTGTGGCTGAACCACCGACGAACCGGTCCTGTGAAGAGCATGCCGGTCCAGCCGGCCCAGTAGAGTGCCCCTGCCTGGCGACGATCCATTACCTGCAGAAGCGCCAGCGGGTCGAGCACGCTCAGATGTCGCGGCGCGATGACGCAAGGCACTTTGTCGGGCCACTGCCCGCTGACAGAGACCCTCAGCAACCCCTTGCTCGTGAATCGCGCCAGCCCCCAGATCAACCATTCCAGGGAGACCTGGATGCGCCCCTGTGGCATCAGGGCCTTGCGTTGCGAGTCATCGAGCAGTCGCTGGGGATCCCGTAATGCCCCCAGCAGATCCTCGCCTTCGCCCTCGCTACCTGTCGGACTGGCGGCCACCTCGTTGAGCAGGTCGCGCACGGTCTCAACCCTGGCAATCGCCGAATCATCCAGATCGATGCCCGCATGCTCACGCAGGGCCAGGGTCAGGTCCACCCAGCTCAGCGAATCGATGCCCAGATCCATCGAAAGGTGGCTGTCCGGTGTCAGGCGGAGGTCGTCGAAGCGCCGGGCCAGGTAGCGCCAGGTGCTCTCTGCGGCCGGATCGGACAGGAGCTGCTGATCGTCGGGTGCCATGTCCTGCGGCGACAAGGGTTCGGCCACCGCCTCGGCGGCCTCGTCGCCCTTCTCGAGGTGCTCGAACAGCGCCTCGAGCTTGTGGCGACGCAACTTGCCCAGGCGGGTTCGCGGCAGCGGATCCAGTGCCACCCGGACGTGACTCGGCCGATGGTGGCTCGGCAGATCCGTGGAGATCTCGCTCACCGTCCTTTCGAGGATGCGTCTCAATTCATCGCCGGTGACCTCACGCAGCAGCTCGGGTTCGGGGACGACGACGACCGCCAGCCGGTCCGCGTGTTCGAGAAGGCCAGCCTCACGAATCCTGTCTGACGCCTCGAGGGCCTTTTCGACCCGCTCCGGATCGACGTTCTCGCCGCCGGAGAGCACGATCATCGCCGATGCCCTGCCATGCAGGTAGAGATACCCCTCCGCATCGAAGGAACCCGTGTCGCCGGTATGGAACCAGCCCTGGTCATCGAAGGCCTCGCGAGTCTTGTCCGGAAGGTTCAAGTATCCGCCGAAGACATTGGGGCCGCGTGCCAGTACCTCGCCACGCCCCCTGCCCTCCCTGTCGTCGATCGCAAGCTTCACCTCGGGCAGTGCCCTTCCCACGCTCTCCAGGTTGACCTTCTCGGGAGGATTCATGGTCAGGATCGGTGAGGTCTCGCTGAGTCCGTAGCCGGTAGCCACCTCCCAGCCGAGACCGCGTAGCCTGCGGCCGAGCTCCGGGTCCAGGGCGGCACCCCCTGCCACCATCAATCGCAATCGCGGGGCGATGCGCCGATGAAGGCGAGCGAAGAGCTGCTTGCCCGGGTTCCAGCCAAGGCGCTGACGCGCCGCCATGCAAACTCGCAACATGCCGAAAAAGAGCGCAGCCGCTACCCGGCCGCGATCGGCTACACGCTCCTTGAGGGCGTTCCAGATCGCCTCATAGAGGCGTGGCACGGCCAGCATCACGGTGGCCTCTCCCTCGCGCAGGGCACGCACGATCTGGGGCCCGCCATGATCACCACGCGATCACTACGGCCAAGCCCCTGCTGCCGTAAACCACCGGCCAGGCGGGCGACGCTATCGAGGAGATCTCGCCGGCTTGTGCTTTCGAGTCTGTCACGTCCCAGGGACACGACGGCATCATTCCGGGCGTCGATATCCCGGGAAACGATGAGTTCGCTGAGGGTCGCTGCGTCCATTGGACTGAAGTTCCTCGGTCGGAGAGTTGTCTGAGGGTAGCGAGCCACCAGCCGGTGGGGAGCCTTCAGCGTTCAGAAGGTAGAAAGCCCGGTGGCCTCCATGATCCGGTAGCGCAGCCGCTGCCAGGTCGTGTCGTCATCAAAGGCCGCAAAAGGCACGCTGGTGGTACGCTCGGGAATGCTCTGCCAGCGTCGCTCGAAGAAGGCCAGGGCATCGACGATTGCCGGGGTGTCTGCAGGGCCGACCAGGCGCACACTGGTTTCCAGGTTGAGGTCCTCGAGGTTGCGCCGAGTGAAGTTGGCGGAGCCGAGGATCAGCTCAGTCTCGCCCCCTTCATCGCTGAGCGCTTCGAGAGACGGGCGCAGCAACAGCAGCTTGCTGTGGCACTGTTCGCCGAGTGTCACGCACCAGCGCACCGCGATACCCGCATCAACGAGTTCCCGCGCCACCGGCCGATTGGGAATTCCGCCTTTCTCCAGGCCGAAGGCGTCGTGATTGGGATCCAGCAGGATCCGCAGCCGGACACCCCGCCGATGGGCATCCTTCAGCGCCTCGATCAGAGGACGATGGGACAGGTAGAAGACGGCGATATCGAGACGATCTCCGGAACGCGCGCCTGCCACCGTCGCCATCAGAGCATCTCGAATCGCCCCCTCGGTCAGCACCTGGAGCCGAGGCGTCTCGTGAGTGATGTCAGTCGCCGGCAACGTCGGCGCGGGCAAGGAGACACCCGACCAGGCCGCCACCGGACGCTCGGAGGCCAGCAGGTCGAGGGCGGCCTGGCCCGCGAAGCGTAGGGCCACATTGCCATGAAAGCTACTGGCATCATGGGGATTGGCGGAGGTGACCAGCCCCGCCCAGGACTCACCGCTGTCGACCACCAGGGTCTTGCGGTGGTTGGCGTTGAAATTGAGCAGCGACAGGTAACTGCGCAGCGGCACCCGTCCAGGCCCCAGGAGATTGGGCAGCCAGCCGCCTTCACTGGTGTTGCCCAGCCAGCGGGGT
Source organism: Halomonas sp. (assembly GCA_024636705.1). Taxonomy (GTDB): domain Bacteria; phylum Pseudomonadota; class Gammaproteobacteria; order Pseudomonadales; family Halomonadaceae; genus Halomonas. The sequence goes on along the minus strand of JAGXGN010000089.1, from coordinate 1,796 downwards.
CCCAGGTGCCAGATCCCCGACCAAAGAGGATTGGAAGCCCGCAGCCGATTCACATCGCTGATCACGACGCTCACCCCGGCTTGCCGTAGCCTGTCGAGATGCGAGGCCTCCAGGCCACCATAGAGGGTGTTGAGCGGGTCGGTGATCACCACGGCACCGAGTCCGGGATGACGTCGTTTCTGCCGTACCAGCGCCTCGGTCAGCTCCGCAGACAAGGGCCGGAAGTGATCCCCCTCTGCACCTCCGGCAAAGTCGTTGAACAGGAAGATGTCGAGGACCAGCAGACGCTCGGCCTGATCGATCATCGCCAGGATCTCGTCGAAAATCTGCTGACGGGATTGACGCTTACCCTTCTCGTCCAGCCAGGTCTCATCAGACAAAAAATGCAGCCCCTCGGCGGGTCGCTCCGGGAAGGTCCTGCCGATACCCTCGGGCATCGGCTTGTAGCGCTGCCAGATCCCCATCGCCACCCAAGCCACCAGCAGCGCCGTCACGATCCATGGCCACATCCGTCGCCTCCCCCGCCCACGCGTCTGCCTGCCGTCCATGACATCTCCGTCGTTTCCGTCGCCGAGTCGGGCAACCTGTAAGATCAGCATAACGAGAGTCGGTGTAAAAAAGCAGCACGCCCGGCCGAAACCGGACGTGCTGCCTATCGACACTGCCTCTGCTCAGCGCTGGTGACGACACCGACTCAGACGCAGCACGAGTCGCACCAATGGCACCAGGGCCGCGATGCCCAGCGCGCTGATGGCCAACACGACCAGCAGGGATGGACTACCGGTATGAGCATGCACCTCGGGCGCGCCATGCCCGGAATGGGCCAGAACGCCTGCGGCGGGCATCAGCGAGGACACGGCAAGGGTAAGCGTAGGCAGCGTCTTGCGGGGAGGAATCGTCATGGTAGTGAGAACAGAATTGATCGAGCGCTTCGGTACTGTCCGAAGCCATGCCGACCTCCTGGCCCTGCTTGACGAGCATGCCGATGAACTCACCGGACGCGTGGTCACCTATGACCCGGTTCGCAGTGGTGCTGGCTACAGCTATGCCATCGAGGAGTCGCGTCTCTCGCCACGCTACTGGGATCTGATCGCGGCACTGGGAAACGCCGAGGCTCGCCTGGCCGGTACCACCGGGGAGATGCTGGACGGCCTGATCGACGGTCGCTACCTGCTGGGCAGTTATGCCCGCGATGTCATGGACGAGAATCCGGCACTCGAACTGGTGGTCCCTGAGGACTATGCACTGGTCACCCAGCGACTGGCCTTCATTCCTCGCCAGGCGCCTCATCCCGAGGCAGCCGAACGCTTCCTGGGATACCTGATCAGCGAAAGGGGGCAAAGTGTGCTCGCCGAGAGCACCTCCCTGGGGGCCATCCACCCGGGCCTAAAGGGCCCAGGCACGGCATCGGCGATGCGCAGGAAGCTGGGAGATGGCCTGCGGCCCATCGCCCTGGGTCCGAGCCTGCTGGCCACCCTGGACGACCTCAAGCGGCAGGCTCTACTCAATCGTTGGCAACGCGAATACGCCGAGTCGGCCGAGTCGGCCGAGACGGCCGACCGCTGAACGCCAGCCAACCAAGGGCAGGACATCAGCGCCGATGGCCGGTATCCCAGCCCCTGGCCTTCGCCTCGCCCGGATCGAACCAGTTCAGGGTGGCATGCAGGCCCACGACACCCCCGACGATGATCAGCGTCGGGGGTTGCAAGATAGCATGAGCCAGGCTCGAGGGCATGGTGGCCAGGGTACCCCGATGCACCCGCTGGCGAGCCGTGGTGCCCTGCTCGATCAGTGCC
>JAGXGN010000088.1 GCA_024636705.1 Halomonas sp. | reverse complement strand
GCGCTAACCCCCGCCCGCCGCGCCCGGGAGCACTGGTGGATCGCCAGCTACTCGGCGCTGCGACTGGGCGGCGAACGCATCGGTGAGGGGGAGGAAGCGCCCGAAACCGCTCTTGAGGCCACCACCCGGGAGATGCGCGACGAGCCCCAGGATCCGGCCGGCACGCCGTTGCCGATGAGCGGGACGTCGCTCCACCTGTTCCCGCGGGGGCCGGCGGCGGGCACCTTCCTGCACGGCTTGCTGGAGTGGGCCGGTGTTGAGGGCTTCGCGCGGCTGGCCGCCGACCCCGAGTGCCTCGACGACACCCTGGCGCGGCGCGCCAACCTGCGCGGCTGGCGCGAGCGCATCCCGGCGCTGCAGGCCTGGCTGCGCGGGCTGCTGGAAAGCGAGCTGCCGGTGCCCAGTGCCCCCGAGGGACCGGTGGCGCCACTGCGCCTGGATCGGTTGGAAAGCGCTCACTATCAGGTGGAGCTGGAGTTCTGGTTTGCCGCCCACCGTGTCGACAGCGCTCGCTTGGACGCCCTCGTGAGCGCTCACACCCTGGGCGGCGCCGCTCGCCCGGCACTGGAGCGCGACCGGCTCAACGGCATGCTCAAGGGCTTCATCGACCTGGTGGTGGAGCACGAGGGGCGCTTCTACGTGCTCGACTGGAAGTCCAACCACCTGGGCCGCGACGACGAGGCCTACTCCGAGGCGGCCATGGCGGAAGCGGTGCGCGAGAAGCGCTACGACCTGCAGTACTGCCTCTACCTGCTGGCCCTGCACCGCCTGCTCAAGTCGCGGCTGCCGGACTACGACATCGACCGCCACCTGGGTGGGGCGATCTATGTGTTCCTGCGCGGCCAGCACGCGCCCTCTCGCGGCGTGCACCGCGAGCGACCACCCCGCCAGCTGATCGAGGCGCTGGACGCACTGTTCCGCACCCCCGAGGACGCCACCGCCCTGGAGGCACAGCCATGAGCGATAGAGAAACAGCCATGAGTGACGACCTGCCTACCGCCGATGCCGCCACCGCCGAGGCGCTGAGGGACCCGCAGGCGCTGTTCGCCCTGCTCGACCGCTGGGTGGCCCGCGGCTGGCTCCGCGCCCTGGACCACGCCTTCGCCGCCTTCCTGGCCCGCGAGGTGCCCGACGCCCCGGCTCCGCTGCTGCTGGCCGCAGCACTCGCCAGCCACCAGCTCGGCCGCGGCCACGTCTGCCTGGACCTGGAACAGACCCTGGCCGAACCGGACCTCGCGCTCTCGCTGCCGCCCGAAGGCGACAGCCTGGAAGACCCGCCGCCACGGCCCAGCCAGCTGCTCGGCGAGCTTACGCTGGCCGCCTGGCAGGAAGCGCTCACTCACCCGCTGATCATCGGCCACGGCCCCGGCAACACCCCGCTGGTGCTCGACGGCACCCGGCTCTACCTGCGCCGCTTCTGGCATCACGAGCGCTCGATCCAGCAATATATCGCCGCCAGGCTGGGCAGTGAGGGCTCGGCCCCGGACATCTCTGGTGGGAAGCCAGCTCTGCCGGGCGAAGGAGTTCTTCGTGGGAGGCCGGCTCTGCCGGCGGTTCGACGCATCGACGATGGCGCCGATAGGCGCCCGGATCAAGCCACTAGTGCTGCAGACACCGCCACCCTGGCCGCCGTCCTCAACGCCCTCTTCCCCACCGACAACCGCCTGGACTGGCAGAAGGCCGCCTGCGCCCTGGCCGCCCGCTCGCCCTTCGCGGTGATCACTGGCGGCCCCGGCACCGGCAAGACCACCACCGTGGTCAAGCTGCTCGCCCTGCTGCAGACCCTGGCGCTGGGAGAGGGCCGCCGCCCGCTGCGCATCCGCCTGGCCGCCCCTACCGGCAAGGCCGCCGCGCGCCTCAACGAATCCATCGCCGGGCAGGTCAGCTCCCTGCAACTGGACGATCTGGTTCACCTTCTGGAAGCCGCTTCTGGGACAGAAGCGGCTTCCCCCCTGTGGGAGGGCTCGGTTCGACGACTCGACTCTGCCGGGCGAGGGTTTAACAAAGGCGGTGTCGATACGCTCCGATCAGCCATCCCCACCGAAGTCACCACCCTCCACCGGCTCTTGGGCTCTCGCCCCGATACACGCCACTTCCGCCATCACGCCCGCAACCCGCTGCCGCTGGACGTACTGGTGGTGGACGAGGCCTCCATGGTCGACGTGGAGATGATGGCCGCCCTGCTTGACGCCCTGCCGCCCCGTGCTCGTCTGGTGCTGCTGGGTGACAAGGACCAGCTCGCCTCGGTGGAAGCCGGCTCGGTACTGGGCGACCTGTGCGCCCGGGCCGAGGGCGGCCACTACACTCCGGAGACCGCCGACTGGCTCGCCGAGGCCACCGGCCAGGCTCTGCCGGCCGAGATGCTCGACGCCGAGGGTGCCCCGCTGGACCAGGCCATCGCCATGCTGCGGGTCAGCCACCGCTTCGACGCCGAGAGCGGCATCGGCCAACTGGCCAGCGCCGTGAACCACGACGCCCCTGGCAAACAAAAGCGAGCCGCGATTCGCGACGTGCTCGGCCACGGCTACGCCGACCTCTCCCACCTCAAGCTCGACGCCGATAACGATCGCCGCCTGGAGCGGCTGGTGGTCTCGGGCAACGTCGAGAGCTTCATGAACAAAGGAGAAGGCCGCTTGCTGCGCGGCCAATCGCTGCCACCGCCGGTGGGCTATCGCCACTATCTCGAGGTAGTACAGGCCGCCGCGCCCGACGCGGGGCCGGACGGCGAGATCGAACGCGAGGCCCTGGACGACTGGGCCCGCGCGGTGCTGGCCGCCCACGGCCAATTCCAGTTGCTCTGCGCCCTGCGCCGCGGCCCCTGGGGCGTGGAGGGCCTGAACGAGCGCATCCGCGCTGCGTTGGAGAAGGAAGGACTGATCGACACCGGCGATGGGCGCCGGCTCTGGCACCCCGGCCGCCCGGTGCTGGTGACGCGCAACGACTACGGCCTGGGGCTGATGAACGGTGATATCGGCATCACCCTGGCGCTACCCCAGCCGGCGGCCTCAACCGAGGGCGCCGGCCGCGCCCCGGCGCTGCGCGTTGCCTTCCCGGCGGGCGATGGCAGCGGCCACATCAAATGGGTGCTGCCCAGCCGCCTGCAGGCGGTGGAGACGGTGTATGCGATGACGGTACACAAGTCCCAGGGCTCGGAATTCACCCACACTGCCCTGCTTCTCCCCGACGCCCCCAACCCGATCCTGACGCGGGAACTGGTCTACACCGGCATCACCCGCGCCCGCCACTGGCTCACCCTGGTCGAAACCGGGCGAGGGCAGCTGCTGGATGCAGTGGAAAGGCGGGTGATGCGGGTGAGTGGGCTGGGGGGAGGCTGGAGGAGGGCTGACATTGGCACAAGTGAGATTTCAGCTCTCGGCCGAAGCTCTGTGAATACATGAATGCCCGCCGCTGGAGCCTGTTCTCGGTGATGAAGCCGCTCTCAGCGGCCAACAAGCTCCCAATTGCCACGCGCGGCCCACGACCTACCATGCCACCACGCCGAACCGGGTCTGGACGTGGGGTTGTTCATGGATGGGCGGGCCCATCCAGGGGAAGCTCTACTTGGTGATGATGCTCGACATCTACAGTCGCAAGATCACCGGCTGGGAGGTGTTTCTCGCCGAGTCGACTCACAACTCGCGCACCGTGCTGGAGTACGGGACTGGCGGAAAAGGTGGTCAACCAACCCCTTGTTTTACATGCGGATAACGACAACCCCTACTCGGAGTCACTGTTCCGCACCTGCAAGTACCGGTCAGGCGGCGCGTGAGGCCAACCCCGCTCGCTGGCGCGGGAAGACCTGGAACTTGGCGCCGGTTGGAACTGTGCCGCCGAACCCAGAGCCTGAGCTTCAGATCACCACGGCCGAACCAGAAAACAGGCCGCGTGAGAACACTCAGAGGCGACAGAATTCTTGACAACTACCGGTAATCCCAGGTTATCGTTCCGACCGTTGCAAGAATAAGCACTAAGATGACCTGTCAGGTGGTCCAGAAGATGGGGTCCACTTCACATGGAAGATCTGCCTTCAGTGCATATAACGCTTGAGCTCAGGACGCTGCCCGTCAGGGTCGTCAGCCCTGCAGCGAATTGTTGAGCGCCGATGAGGCATTGCTCTCTCTACTAGACCTTATGTTCAGTGCCGAGATCCCTGCGGCTGAGCCACCATAATCCTACAAATATCACGAACCAAACGGCCGTACGCAATGTCATGGCACGAACGCTATCAATTGCCACGGCGCCTCCTGATGTATACGCAAAGCCGATTGCTGCTAGGACGATAAAGTTGAGCAGGAATATTACGCCCGCACCTTTTTTTCCGTGATTAAGACTGCGCCATGCGATTGCACCAACTCCGACATAAACAAAACCCATCACCGTGTTGTACATGAGCAACGGTGGGGATACGACGTATCCAGGATCTGTCCCGATAAGGACGCGAGACCCTGCAAAGATAGTCATCGCACCAAATAGAACACCCAAGAGCGCCAACGCTTTCTGGCTGATTTCCACGTATCGGGGTCGATTCAATTTAACCTCCAATCAGGAGCCCAACTGTTGATGGGACTGCCCGCTCGTTTATTGACTTGATCGTGCCGGCACCTCTATCTGGGTTATACCGCACGCTACAAAAATCACAACCAACTGAATTTAAAAGAAATAAAGCATAGCCCAGCAGCATAATACCGATAGTCGTACCGGCCACATAGATAGTGCCGTTATTGATCATTTTTTGACCAGCCCGAGATATTCCGAGCGTTTTCACACGGCCTCGGTCAAAAGCAGTCATTCGATGAGTTCCCTATAAAACGCCACCCTGCCTGCATTCGCCTCCATACCTTCCAGCGGCTTCTCATAACTCCACGCGACGTCCTTGTGCTCACCAAAGGAGTATAGGTGGCATCGCCCTTGAAGGGGCAGTGGGTAACAGTCGCGGAAGGCGTCAGCAGGTCCATCCGTACATCCTCGCGGGAGGTGTACTGCCGCAGCGGGTATCCACGTTCGCGGAGTTCGATGGCGCGGGTGGTGTCGGCAAGCCCGGTGCCGTCGATGGTCACCTGCACACGCTGGGCGTGCGGATGCAACGTGATGCGGGGCTCGGTGGAAGCCGTTGCCATGGAGCCATCCCTTGCATATCGGCGGTGTGGTTATCGTTATGTGGCCTTCAGGCTAGCACCGAAGCAGGGGTTATCCCATGCACAGGATCAACGGGGTGGCTGGGAGCGATCCTGTCCAGCCGCTGTGGCCGCCCCATCAAGGCAGTACAATGAGTCGATGTCACCCATGGCAAGGAAAGCAACATCGATGAAACAGACCCGACCTCCTGACTCCCAGGCCGATGCATTCGGCGAGGCCAGGCTGACGGTGCTGGGCGGCCGCGACATCCTCTTCGTGATGGCAGCCGACGTCGAATACGGGCCGCATCTCAAGAAGCGTTTCGCCCCTTTGATATCCGGCGTCGGGCCCGTCGAGGCGGCCGTCGAACTTACCGCTGCCCTCGCCACCCTCGCCCAGCGCGAGCGCCTGCCTGATCTCGTGGTTTCGCTGGGATCCGCCGGTAGCCGGGTTCTCGAGCAGACCGAAATCTATCAGGCGATCTCCGTCTCCTACCGCGACATGGATGCTTCCCCGCTGGGCTGCGAAAAGGGCGCCACGCCCTTTCTCGACCTGCCGGCGACCGTCTCTCTGCCTTTGCGTATTCCCGGCATTCGTGAGGCCTCGCTGTCGACCGGCGCCAATGTCGTCTCGGGCTCTGCCTATGACGCCATTGGCGCCGACATGGTGGACATGGAAAGCTATGCCTGCCTGCGCGCCTGCATGCGCTTCGACGTACCGCTTGTCGTCCTGCGTGGCATTTCGGACGGCAAGAAGGAACTGCGCCACGTCGACCACTGGACCGAATACCTCCATGTCATCGACGAAAAGCTGGCCTCCGCCGTCGACCGCCTCGGCGAGGCGCTCGCCGAAGGTCTGTTGAAGCTTTGACCGCTGACGGAATCAGAACGACAGATACATGGCCAAGGACGGTTCCAAATGAAGCAAAGGCCGGCGGGGAGCGCGCCTGGGATTCGCTGAGCGAATCGATCAAGTCCGCCCGCAATCGCTTCAAGTAGCCAGAGCCTCTCCCCTCTGGGCGTTCGCAAGGCGAAACGGCTCACCAGCGAAGCGCCATGGCTCGGGCCAGCTCCTCCCGATACTCGGTCTCATGACGAGCCGGATCATCGGGAAAGCGGCCGAGTGCCACGGCCAGCTCGAAGAAGCCCTGCCGGGGCAGGTCGCCACGACGGCTGACTACCAGGGCGGCGATCATCGGGCGGCCGGCTGGCGACGTCCTCGCGCATCAGCGCCTCCAGGGCCAGAGCGATACGTTGGATAGTGCGCGGCGGCGTGAGGCCCAGCGCCTCGGCGGCCTGCTGGTAGGTGATCGGCACGGCCGCGTCTGGCAGGTCTTCCAGTAACGCACGCAGGCGGTATGCCAGGTCGGGGGCGTGCATCGTCAGGGACATGATGGTTCTCTTAGCAGAACGTAATGCCAGATGTCATGCGGCATCGAAGGTAATCGGCTCCACGGTATCCAGATTGACCTGCCGGCGCGCGACCCACAGATCATACTGATCCTGCATGGCCAGCCAGCTCTCAGGCGAGCGACCCAGTGCCTTGGAGAGGCGAAGCGCCATCTCCGGGCTGATACCGCTGGCGCCTTGGATGACGCGGGACAGCGTCGAGGGCGAGACGCCGAGCTTCTCGGCAAGCTGGCGCGCACTGAGATCGAAGGGCTCCAGATAGACCTCACGAATGAACTCACCGGGATGGGGGGGATTGTGCATAGCCATCAGTGATAGTCCTCGTAGTCGAGTATATGGGCGTTGCCGTCTCGAAACTCGAATGTCAGGCGCCAATTACCATTGACCCAGATGGACCACCGCGCCTTGTCACGCCCTTTCAATCGGTGCAGACGAAATCCAGGAACAACCATGTCCTCAACTGTTACCGCCGTATCCAGCGCCACCAGTTGCATTCGCAGCCGCTTGGCATGTTGTGGCTGAATACCTGCGGTCGTGCCGGTCTCGTAGAACCGCCGCAGTCCCTTGTGTCGGAAGGAAACGATCATAAACGAATTGTAGCTCGTTGCGCATTACGCATCAAATGACGGATCCGATTCTCTTGACCAGAACACCATGGATCCAGCCGATGCTGGCGCCAGCTTGTCTCTCCCGGGGCAAGGTGTCATCGTCGACCGGTAACGACATCCACCTGGCCATGGGAGAGTGCGCCTTGTTCATTGCGATGAACCGTTTCCGGGTCAATCCCGCAAGAGTGAAGGAGTTCGAACAGATCTGGCTGGAGCGGGAAACACATCTGCAGGGCCTGCCCGGTTTCGTCGAGTTCCACATGCTGCGCGGCCCCGAGAAGGAGGATCACGTGCTCTACGCCTCCCACACCATCTGGCGCTCGCGCGAGGACTTCGAGGCCTGGACACACTCCGAGGCGTTTCGTGCGGCGCACGCCAATGCCGGCCAGAGTCGACGCGAGGGGCTGTACCTGGGCCCCCCGACGTTCGAGGGTTTCGAGGTCATCCAGACCATCAACAACGAGGAAGAACGACTCATGAGCAACAAGCAAGCCTACGAGCAGAAGCTGCAAGCCAAGCTGGATGAGATGCAAGCCGAAGTCGACAAGCTGAGGGCGCAGGCCAAGGGCGCCGAGGCCGATGCGCGTATCGAGCAGGAGAAGGAGATCGATCGGCTCGAAGCGAAACGTGAGGAGATGCGCCAGAAGCTCGAGGAGCTGCGCAATTCCAGCGACGACGCCTGGAACGACATCAAGGCCGGCGCGGAGCGTGCCTGGGCCTCCCTGAGCGAATCGATCGAGAAGGCGCGTTCCCGCTTCAAGTAATCCCCCGCTCCTCCACCAGGGCGCCTGCGTCGCCATTCGCGCGGCAAAGCCGCCCACGTAGGTGAGATCGGCACCGCCGCGTCGGGCAGGCCCACCAGCAGCTCACGCAGGCGCGGAGGCAGGTCGATGTCAGCTTGGCTCACCATTCAATCACCCTCCTGGGGTTGGCGATAAACCTCCGGTTCACAGCCCGGATGCGCTGTTCCGAGTCTCCGCCGTGGCATACTCTCGAGCAAGACCACCGCCAGAAGTTTGAACGAGGAGACACCGTATGTTCACCGGCCTGAGTGCCTTCCCCCTGACGCCCATGAATGAGAATGCCATCGACGAGGCGGCGTTCATACGTCTGGTCGAGAGGCTGGCAGCGGCGGGGGCGAGCGCGGCGCTGCCCAACGTGGCCTCCATCAAGGTCCCCAGCCTGCCGCTGCCCTTGAAGACACTGGAGGGGGAGGACCGCCAGGCGCTTGCCGCGCTGCTGGAGGAGCTGGGGCTCTCCTGATCGAACTGCCGTGATGTCGGATCGAGAGGGTCTGTGGCTGCCCTGTCATCGCTGGCCCTCACAGCGGCAGATGCAGGATGGCGCCGCGCTCCAGGCGCTGGAGCATCGACTGGCCTCGATGAATTGATCCATGGCAAGCCCAATGGCTAATTCATGTGATGCGCAGAAAGCCATAGGATAGCCTGCACTTAGGATCACCCGACCAAAGAGACAACGCGATGACCGATCTAGACCCCTTGCCGCCCCTGGAGTGGGATCCACAGGGCGTGCAGATCCAGGGATTCTCCGCCGGCCTCTACCAGATCGAATGGTTGTTGGTCTCCGTCGTCCTCTTCTACCTGGTGGTCATGGGCTTTCCCGCCGGGGAGGGGCTGGAGGTCCTGTCAGCGACCATCGGCTATTTCCTTTTCAGCTTGCTGGCAAGCCGGCTGCACTTTTTTGGTGAAAGGAAGCGCTGGCTGCTGGCCCTTCACACCTGGGCCATGATCGGCTTCATCACCTGGTTTCTCTACAGTACCGATGGCGTAACCGGGCCACTGTCGAGCCTCTACCTGCTGGCGGTGGTCACCAGCGCCCTGACCCTGGGGGTGCTGGTCACGATGCTCGAGGTGGCCGCGATAGCGGCATGCCAGCTGCTGCTGATCCACCTCCTGGGTACCGACCTCCTGGCCACCGCCAACCTGGCACCGATCGCCACCAGCATCATCGCCCTGCTGATCGTCGGCTACCTCACCGCGTCCCTGGTCCACGCCATCCATGTCTCCAACCGCACCCTGCTGAAGATGGCCAGCCGGGATTCCCTGACCGGCCTGTTCAACCGACGGGCCTTCGACGACCTGGTCAAGCCGATCCACGAAATGGCCAGGCGTTCGGGGCGTCCCTACTGCGTGATCGCCATCGACGTGGACGGCCTGAAGTGTATCAACGATACCGGCGGACATAGCGCCGGTGATCGGGCCATCATGGGCCTGGCGCACCGGCTTCAGGCGTGCAAGCGCGGCAGCGACGTCGTGGCTCGCTACGGCGGTGACGAGTTCGTGATGCTGCTTCCCGAGACCGATGCGGTCGGTGGCAAGAACATGATGGAGCGTCTCATCAGTATCACGAAGGACGACCAGCAATCCATCAGCGTCGGGTTGGCCGCCTTTCCCGAACATGGTCAGTCGTTCGAGGAACTCTTCGACCATGCCGACAGCGCCATGTACCTCAGCAAGGCCTCGGGGGGCAATCGCATCTCGATCCGGGCCGTGGCCTGAGCAGAGGGCCAGGGCCTGGACAGGCTGCCGTTGTGATAGCCTGAGCCCCGAGCATCACGATCACGAGAGACAGCATGCTTCGCATCTCCAATACGGTGGAACTGGGCGACTGGGAAATCACGCTCAGCCAGATCCGTGCCCAGGGCTCGGGCGGCCAGAACGTCAACAAGGTCGCCTCGGCGGTCCACCTGCGCTTCGACATCCCCGCCTCCAGTCTACCGCCCTTCTACAAGGAGCGGCTGATGGCCCTCGCCGACCAGCGCATCAGCAAGGAAGGCGTCGTGATCATCAAGGCACAGAGCCACCGCACCCTGGAACTCAACAAGGATGATGCGCTGGCAAGGCTCCGGCAGCTGATCCGCAACGCGGTGAAACAGCACAAGGCGCGCAAGCCGACCAGGCCGACCCGCGGCTCCCAGCGTCGGCGCGTCGATACCAAGACCCGCAAGGGCAAGACCAAGGCATTGAGAGGCAAGGTCAACCCATGACGTAAACTGTCCGGTGTCCAGACTTGCTTCAGGAGAAGCACATGTTCCAGATCCGTCATGCCGAGGAAAGAGGCCACGCCGACCACGACCATTCCTTCTCCTTCGCGGACTACCACGATCCGAACCACATGGGCTTCGGCCCGCTGCGGGTGATCAACGAGGACCGCGTCCAGCCCGGAGAGGGATTCGGCACCCACGGCCATCGCGACATGGAGATCATCTCCTATGTGCTTGATGGCGCCCCGGTGATCCACCAGGATGTCGACCTCTACGCGACCCGCCTGAACGCGGGCAGCGAGATCGAGCATGCCATCCGTGCCGATCGCAAGGTCTGGATCCAGGTGGCGCGCGGCTCGCTGGAGGTGAATAGCCAACGCCTCGGCTCTATAGCCACTTCTTGCGCCGGAAGACCCACAGCAGCCCCGTGCCGATGGCAAGCATCACCAGCAGGAGGATGAAATAGCCATAGCGGAAATCGCGTTCCGGCATATGCACGAAGTTCATGCCATAGATACCGGCGAGGAAGGTCAGGGGGTGACAGTCGAAGGCCTGCGGCATCCAGCAGTAACACCCGTATCATGATTCCATCATCCTGTGCTGAACGCTTTCCTGCACCCTACGGCACCTCGGTCCGAGGTGGATAGCCAGAATCAGCCGCGCTGAGGGGCAGGCTCAGGCCTCGGCCTCGTAGGCGGCCTTGAGGCGATAGAACTCGTCGACGATGGCGTCCATCTCGGCCGGGTCATACGCCTGGAGGCCGCTGACGACCAGCTTCTTGGAACCGGTACCGGCCGGGGTCTCCCTGTCATGGATGAGGAACTCGAGCAGCACATCGGCCCGCTTGCCGATGACATCGAGGGACGAACTGGTCAGCTCCAGGCCCGGGGACAAGCCCGCCAGGCTGTCGAGCGAGAACCCCATGCTGTCGTAGATCACCAGGGGGCGACGCGGATTGAACATCACCCCCTTCTCTTCCATCAGCGGCTTGAGGTAGTGCGGGAAATTCTTGCCGGAGAAGGCCACATAGCAGCGGGTGAAGGCCTCCAGGATCGCTTCATCATGGGTCGTCTCGCCACTGCGTTCGACCTCGAGGTAGCATTTGCCATCGTCGCCGCACACACTCAGGTGGCTGTCATCGTGCTCAACGAAACTCAGCAGGGTCCCGCCGCCCACCATGTTCAGGAAACGAAAGCTCATCCGCTGGGAGAGGCCGAACCGTTGCAGTACCAGGGCAAAGAGCAGATCACCTGGCACGCAGAAGCGTCGCGCATCCAGATTGTGGATGGGGTTGTAGTCGCCGGCAACCTGCTTGGCGAAACGGCTGGCCTGCTCCGCGGAAATCCGGACCTGGCCCTGGACGCGTGTGTGGAATTCATCGAGAAACATGCGTGCTTTGTCTGCCTGGGTGATTGGCTGCCCTTGTCAACGGCTAAACCGAAGGGCAGATGATGCCATAAAAGCCTCGCAAACGAAGCCCCACAACAGCTTACCATGACAGCACACCATCTCGAGGAGGACCAGGGGATGCCTGCAACCGGACCCCAGGACACCGACCGGCACAACCGCCGCCGATATTGGAGATGGCTGGCACTCCTTCCCTTGCTGGTATACGCCAGCTACCTGGCAGGGGCCAACTGGCTACTCAATACGTCCTGGGCGCAGAAGAAACTGGCCGAACGGACGAATGGCGCCAGGCACTCGAGGTTCAGCGCAACGAGGCACCCTGAGCCTGTCACAAGTCAGGAAAATCCCCCTTTCGGGGCATATTGCGCCGCAGCACGTGCTGCTATACTGACGCCACTCTATCTTTCCGGCCTTCCTAGAGGACGCTCGCCACCATGATCCCCGTCTCGAGCAATGACGCGCCTCCCCTGCAATGCCGCAAGTGGTCCGGCATTCTCCTTCTCGCCGTTACGGCCCTGCTTTTCAGCCCCGCGGCCCTTGCCGTCACCGGGGAGCTGAACCTGACGAGCAGCGCGGTAGGCTTCGTGGCCCTTGCCATCTTCGTCCTCGCCTACGCCCTGGTGATGGCCGAAGAAAAGATCCACATGCGCAAGTCCAAGCCTGTGCTGGTGGCGGCGGGCATCATCTGGAGCCTGATCGGCTGGGTCTATGTCCAGGCCGGCATGCCCGCGGCGTCGGAAGAGGCCTTCCGCGAGACCCTGCTCGAGTTCACCGAGCTGATGCTCTTCCTGCTGGTGGCGATGACCTACATCAACGCCATGGAGGAGCGCCGGGTCTTCGACACCCTGCGCGCCTGGCTGGTGCGAAAGGGCTTCAGCTACCGCCAGCTCTTCTGGATCACCGGCGTGATGGCCTTCTTCATTTCACCTGTCGCCGACAACCTGACCACGGCGCTGCTGATGTGCGCCGTGGTGACCAAGGTCGCCGAGGGCGACAAGCGCTTCATCAACCTGTGCTGCATCAATATCGTGGTGGCGGCCAATGCCGGGGGCGCCTTCAGCCCCTTCGGCGACATCACCACCCTGATGGTGTGGCAGGCGGGCATAGTCAAGTTCAACGAGTTCTTCGCGCTGCTGGTGCCCTCCCTGGTCAACTTCCTGATCCCGGCGGTGGTGATGAGCGCCTTCATCAAGAACCGCCAGCCGACTAGCCTCGGGGAGGATGTCTGGCTCAAGCGCGGTGCCCGGCGCATCATCCTGCTGTTCCTGCTCACCGTGGCCACCGCCGTGGCCGGCCACACCCTCCTGAGCCTTCCGCCGGTACTGGGCATGATGACAGGCCTTGGCTACCTGCAGTTTTTCGGCTACTACCTGCGCCGCACCCTGCCCCGCTCGCTGGAGAAGAAGCGCACCCGCTACAGCCGGCGCGGTGACTGGAAGAAGCTCGAGAGCCTGGGCAGCGTGGTCCCTTTCGACGTCTTCAGCCGCGTGGCGCGAGCCGAGTGGGACACCCTGCTGTTCTTCTATGGCGTGGTGATGTGCGTGGGCGGACTGGGCTTCATGGGCTACCTGGGGCTGCTCTCCGAGGCGCTGTATACCGGCTGGAACCCCACCTGGGCCAATATCGCCCTGGGTGCGATCTCGGCCGTGGTCGACAACATCCCTGTCATGTTCGCCGTACTCACCATGCAGCCCGAGATGTCCCATGGCCAATGGCTGCTGATCACCCTGACTGCCGGGGTCGGCGGCAGCCTGCTGTCCATCGGCTCCGCCGCCGGCGTGGCGCTGATGGGCCATGCCCGGGGCAACTACACCTTCATGGGCCACCTGCGCTGGACACCGGTGATCGCCCTGGGCTACATCGCTAGCGTGGCCACTCACCTCTGGCTAAATGCCGAGAGTTTCCACGTCTTCAATTGACCCCTGCCCCGGGCGGCCACCCGCCGCCGGGGTTCCTGCGCCGCGTTGATACGCCGGCCTGTAAATTTCCTTGAAGTGATGTAGCGTGTAAGAATAACCCGTGCAAGAACGGCAAAATGGTGTTCCTGGTGCCTGCCGTGAGAAACCACCGATACGCACCGGGCATAAAAAGATAGTGCCTCGAGGGACTGCATGGAGAAGGCAAGGCGTCATCGACTCATACACACTTGGAGTGCAGGCCGCGCCTTCATGGTGCATGAAGCTGGCATTCATCAGACAACGGGAATGCAACCCCCGATGCCATCATTCGTCCTGGCCCCCTCCCTGGCGGCGGCAGGCGCCGCCGTCGATGCCAGCCAGCCTGGGAGGCGCGTTCCTTGCTGCGCCTGAGCCTCCTGGCCCTGGCCCTGGCCACCGTGATGTTGCTGGCCGACCTGCCGCTGGCCGGCGTACCGGCTTTTGCCCGCGAGGCACCGATCCTGCTGGTGGCACATCCCGATGTGAATACCCGCCAGCTCAAGCGCGATACCATCCGCGCCATCTTCGCCATGAGACAGCGCACCTGGCCCGATGGCCAGGCCGTGCGGGTCTTCGTGCTCGACAACAACCACCCCGTGCATGCGCGCTTTGCCAAGGAGCAGCTGGCGGTCTATCCACACCAGCTGCAGCTGGCCTGGGATCGCATGGTATTCTCGGGCACCGGGCAGGCCCCCGACCGTGTTCGTAACCAGGCGGAGATGCGCGAGCGGATTGCCGCCACGCCCGGCGCCCTGGGATATCTTGAAAGGGAGTACCTGGATGATCGTGTCCAAGTCATTTCGATGGAGTGATCCCCGCTCCGTAACCGTCATGGCCGCCGCACTGGCCCTGGGCATGTCTGCCCATGCCTGGAGTGACGAAGGCGTACTGGATACCCTCCAGGTGCATGGCTTCCTGAGCCAGGCGCTGGTGATCACCGACGACAACAACTTCTTCGGCCCCAGCAGCGACAGCGACGGCAGCCTGAAGTATACCGAGATCGGCGCCAATGCCTCGATACGTCCTCACGAGAACGTCCTGCTCGCTACTCAGATTTTAAGTCGAAGGGCAGGAGGAGACGGGGGAGATGCTCGCCCTGCCCTCGATTACGGCATCCTTGACTACCAGATGGTTTCCAACCATAAACGAACACTTGGCGCGCAAATTGGGCGTTTCAAAAACCCTTTCGGATTTTATAATCAGACTAGGGATGTTGCCTTTACTCGCCCCAGCATCCTGCTTTCCCAGTCAATATATTTCGACAGGACTAGAGCTCTTGGATTATCAGCCGATGGAGTGAAACTTTATGCTGACGAACGCCTCAACAGTGGCACCCTTCGTTTTCAAGGAGGAGTCGGAAATCCTACGACTCGGGACTTAGCTGAACAACTCTTCCCCAGCACTCTGAGTCCCCGGATCTCAAGCAGTACATCCTCAATAGGACAGTTACTTTACGAACATGGCAACGGCAATTTCAAGGCTGCAGTCAGTGCCGCTGATGTCAATCTTGACCTGTCGCTGACAGCAAGCCAAGGAGAAATAAATTTTCAACCTTGGATCCTGTCATTGCAATATGATCAAGAAAACTGGACTTTGACTGGTGAATATGCAGTTCGCCAACTTTCTTTTTCAGGTTCTGGACTAATACGCGAGTCAGATACGACCGGGGAGAGCTGGTATCTTCAATTCACCAGGCGGTTCAACGACAATTGGCAATGGGTGATTCGCTATGACAGCCTAACCACCGATAGGAGCGACCGCTCAGGGAAACGTTACGAAGCTCAAGGGCTCGGACCAGCCCACTCTCGATTTGCCGACGACATTACTCTGGGCCTTCAATGGAACGTCAACCCAGAGTTGATGCTGTCGACCGAGTATCACCATGTGGATGGTACAGGCTGGCTGCCGATACAGGACAACCCTGACTCCTCGGATACCCGGCGCCGCTGGAACATGCTGCTGTTCCAGCTGTCCTTGCGCTTCTAAGGTCTCCATGCTCCTGGCCAGGAATTCGCAGAGATGACACTCCCCGCGTGCCTCCGGACTCGTCACCGACTCAGCCTGACATGGCGTGTCATTGCCCTGAGCAGCCTGCTGCTGGTCGGGCTAGTGGTGCTGTTTACCTGGCTGGGCCACGACAATCTGACCCGCCAGTTCCAGGAGAGCCGCAACCAGTACCATGAGCGCCAGCAGCGCGAGATCCGCCTGGCCCTCCAACGCTCGGCGGAGAACCTTCGCCAGCTGGCGGGCCTGGCCGCGGCCTCGCCACGCCTAGGTCCTCTCCTCGAGACCGGCACCGCCGAAGAGGTCGAGGAGGCACTGGCGTCCCAGTGGCCGACCCTGCAACTCGAGACCGGCATCGACGAGATACGGGTGGTGGACACTCGAGGACGGCCCATGGGCCGCTGGGGCGCCGGCCAGCCGGAAGACAGATTGCCGATCCAGGCCTGGGTGCAACGGATCATGGACACCGAGACCCCCATCACGGCACTACGCTGTGCAACGGACTGCAAGCAGTATGCCGCTGTTCCGGTGCTGGTGAGTGGTAAAAGCGTCGGCTTGGTCATGCTCTCCCGCTCGCTGGCCGATGTGACCCGACAGGCCAGGGAGGTCTCCAACGCCGAGGTGGCCCTACTGGTCACCGGCCCGCTCGAGAGCCGGGACCTTCCCGAGGAGCGCCATCTCGACCCCTGGAATGGCTATCTCCTGGCCCTGACGCGCCAGGAAGAGAGCCTGCCCATCCTGCAGCGAGCAGCCCGGGACGGTCCGATCAGCGCTCTGCTGCAAGCCCCTCTGCAACTGCAGGACCGGGGCCGTCACCTCGAGCTCAGCGCAATCCGCATGGATGAGGACGCGGACCGACGCAGCATCGGCTACTTCCTCTTGATCTCCGACATCTCGGCCCAGATCAGGGCCATCAACGAGGACACTCGAATTCTGCTGGGGGTTGGCCTGGCGGGCTGGATCGCCGCGGAGCTGGTGCTGTTGCTGATACTCTTGCGCCCCATGGCTCGCCTGCGCCGGATCGCCGGCCTGCTGCCGACACTGGCCAGCGGGGGATTCGACGATGTCCGGGCCGCGATCCCCCCCGTACGCCACCGCCTGCCGGACGAGATCGACGTGCTCGAAGACACTACCCTGGGGCTCTCGCGCCAGCTCGAGATACTGGAAGAGGAGGTCCAGGAACGCGGTGACCAGTTGGCAGAGCGCGTCGAGGAGCTGGCCAAGGAGCGGGACTTCGTGAACAGCCTGCTGGATACCGCACGGGTCTTCATCATCGCCCAGGACAGCAGGGGACGGATCAGCCTGGTCAACGACTATACCCGTGCGATGCTGGACCTGGACGAGCCCTCCCTGCTGGGTCGCCACTTCGTGGACGTCTTCGAGGCGGGCAGTCCCTCTCCAGTCGGCGCCTTCGACACCTCCCAGCAGGAGGAGCGAACCCTGCAGACCCCGGACCAGCGCATCCATACCATCGCCTGGTACCATGCCCCGCTGCCATCCGGCACTGACGGCAGCATGTCGCGGATCTCGGTGGGGCTCGATATCACCGAACGCAAGGCCGCGGAGGCTCGCCTGACCTGGCTGGCCGAACGTGACCCCCTGACCGAGCTCTACAACCGGCGCTACTTCCAGGACGCCCTGCAGAAGGCGCTGTGGCGCGAGTCACGCGGGTCCGTGCTGCTGCTGGACCTGGACCAGTTCAAGGAGGTCAACGAGCTCAGCGGCCACCATGTCGGTGACCGCCTACTGTGCGAGGTGGCCGAGACCCTCCTGCTGAACCTGGGCCATCGTGGCGTCATTGCCCGCCTGGGCGGCGACGAATTCTCGCTATTGCTTGAGCATGCCGACGAGGACCAGGCGATACAGGTTGCCCGGCATATCGGCCAGTTGCTCGATAGCCTGGGTTTCAAGGCCGCAGGGCGGCGCCACCGGGTCACCGCGAGCATCGGCATTGCCCTCTTCCCGACCCACGGCGCCACGCCCTCCGACCTGATGGCCAGTGCCGACGTGGCCATGTACAAGGCCAAGGAGAGTGGCATCCAGCTCTGGCACCTGCTCTCCAGGACCGAGAATGCCAAGGACGAACTGCAGGAGCGGGTCTACTGGGTCGAGCGCGTGCGCAGCGCCCTGGCCGAGGACAGCTTCGAGCTGATGGTGCAGCCGATCATGCGGCTAAAAGATCGCGACGTGAAGCACTACGAGGTGCTGCTGCGTATGCGCGATGCCGATGGCAGCCTGGTATCTCCCGCCTGTTTCATCCCGGTAGCGGAGCGCAGTGGCCAGATCGTGCAGGTCGACCGCTGGGTGCTGCGCCAAAGCCTGAGGGTACTCAGCCAACTCCAGGAGCGAGGGATCAGCCTGGCGGTCAATCTATCCGGCCAGTCCCTTCACGATGAAGGCCTGAAGCAGTACCTGGCTGACGAACTGACCGCCAGCGGTGCCGACCCTCACTATCTTATCCTTGAGGTCACCGAGACCGCCGCCGTTACCGACTTTTCTACCGCACGCGGCGTACTGCAGGCGCTCCGCGACCTCGGATGCCGGACCGCCCTGGACGACTTCGGCGTGGGGTTCAGTAGCTTCCATTACCTGGGACAGTTGCCGGTGGATTATATCAAGATCGACGGCTCCTTCATTCGCAACCTGCCGATCAGTCCCGAGAGTCGCGTCATCGTCCAGGCCATAGCCGATATTGCCGCCGGCTTCGGCAAGCAAGCCATCGCCGAATTCGTCGATAATGAGGCCCTGATACCTATGCTGGAATCTTACGGAATCAATTATGGCCAAGGTTATCATCTTGGAATCCCTCGGCCACTCCATGAGGTCTTTTTCCACCTCTTTTCTGAGTAGACCTCAAGCTTCCACTATCAACACATGGACCCAGCATCTCAAGAAGGATGACCAAACAATGACTACGGCAAAAGAAACTGAAACATATCCTTCTGCATTCAAGGATTTTATGAATGAGTTTAACTTCTTAATTGCTACATCAGAAGAGAGCAGGGTCCGGGCGTTTTCCCTCAGGCACCAAGTCTTCCGTGAAGAGCTAAATTACCCGCTTGGGGTCGATCGCAGCGCACCATATGAAAATGACATTCACGACGAACATGCGATCATATGCCTAGTTCAACACAAGAATAGCGGCCTTGATGCGGGCTGCCTAAGGGTAGTCATCATTGAGAACGACACCCCTGAAAGACTGGGCGTTCTTCCCTTGGAAGAAAGCTGCAAAATGAGCCTTAACAACTCTTTATTGAAACCACAAAGCTTTTTCCGATCCAGCATTTGCGAGGTCTCAAGGCTAGCAGTTCACCCAGACTTTAGAAAAAGCAAGGACAGTATTGCTGGTGTAAAAGAGCACGACATCAAAGCTATTTCTCAAATAGACGAAAAAGCCCGCTCTCCTATTATTGGTCTAAGCCTATTTCTGGCAGCAACAGCTATAGTCGGATTAACGAAGCGACAGCATGTATTCGCCATGATGGAACCCAGGTTCGCAAGATTACTAAAGCTTTCAGGCTTGAGTTTCGAGCAAGTGGGTGACCTCACCTATTATTATGGCAGCAGAGCTGCTTTCTATATTGATCAGAAAGTTGCTGAAAAAAAAATGCAACCCAATCTCAAACCATTTTACCACCAAATAAAAAGCGAAATCTCCTCACAGCTTGAAAGAATTTCCAACCAAGATAAAGAAGAAATAGCTTTATAAGGCTCATGCTCATTTCGCCCTCCCCCTTCTGTCTCGCGCGCCCGGGCGGGATCAGCTTGATCCTGGCCTTGGCTCGCCCACGGGGCATCGCCTTCTCCTGCTCGTCGTCCTCGGGGTCCTGGGTAGTCGGTGGCGGCTGCACCGCTACCCAGGCGAACACCGGCAGGGATAGGTGCCAGTGGATCGCCGAGAGCGCGAACACGATCACGGGCGAATGTCAGGCCCAATCACCATCATGCACAATCACCCGTCGATTGGTGGGCCGACGCCTGGGTGATCTGGCTGTCCGCCGGCACGCTGCGCGTCAACCAGACATTGCCGCCGATGGTCGAGCCGCTGCCGATGGTGATGCGCCCCAACACGGTGGCGCCGGCATAGATGACGACATCGTCCTCGACGATGGGATGGCGGGGCTCCCCCTTCTTCAGGGAACCGCTCTCGTCCTCGTTGAACCTGACGGCGCCCAGGGTCACGGCCTGGTAGAGACGCACACGGTCGCCGATCACCGCCGTCTCGCCGATCACCACCCCGGTGCCATGGTCGATGAAGAACTCATTGCCGATGGAGGCTCCGGGATGGATGTCGATGCCAGTGACCGAATGCGCCTTCTCCGCGACGATGCGGGCGATCAGGAACAGGCCGGCCCGATAGAATTCATGGGCGATGCGGTGATGGATCATCGCCAGCACACCGGGGTAGCAGATGAGCACCTCATCGACGCAGGTGGCGGCCGGGTCGCCCCGGTAGGCCGCCAGCACGTCCCGGTCGAGCCGACGACGCAGTTCGGGCAGGGACGAGGCAAACTGGCTCACCAGGACCTTCGCCCGTGCATCGACCTCGGCCGGTGAGGCGAGAGTTCCCCGGTAGAGAAGCTCCAGCCTGACCTGCTCGTGGAGGTGCGTCAGGGCCTGGCCGAGCTGATAGCCTACGTAATAGTTCTCGCTCTCCTTGTTCAGCTCGGACGGACCGAGGCGCATCGGAAAGAGGATACCGCAGAGGGTATCGACGATGGCGTGGATCGCATGGTGCGCCGGCAACTCCCGGCTGCCCAGTTCCAGCTCACGGCCCTGTCGCTCACGCCAGTCGTGGCGCGCCTGCCTCAATCCCGTGACGACACTGTCCAGAGGCCAGTCGACCGCCACCCGTTGCGAAGAAATCTCGTCGCTCACCTCGATGCTCCATTCACGCCAGAAGATGGCGCCATTCTATACTCACCCTGCGTTTCTCGATATTGGCAGCGGATTCGATCAAAAAGGCGTCGTCTGTGACGAAGCCCAGGCGGGCCACGGCGTGATCATGGGCCTGGCGTGGCGAGAATCGCTGGGTCATCGGGGGCTCCTGGCACAAGACCATGACGATGCCATCTTCTTCCCGGCCCGACAAATGCCCGCCTCGCGCGCCGATGCAGTACCATGGGGCCTCTGCTGGCCTCAAGGAGATCCCCATGGACTGGAACCCCGCCGTCATCTGGCTGGCCCTCGCCCTGCTGCTGGGACTGGCGGAGCTGATCTCCGGCGGCATGGTATTGCTGGCCCTCGCCTTCGCCGCGGCACTGACCGCGACCATCGCCTGGCTGGGTCTCGGGCTGTCCTGGCAATTGCTGGGCATGGGCGTCTTCTCGGGCCTGCTGGTGCCACTGGCCATCCGGGTGATCCGCCCCTGGTTCTCGCCACGCGGCGTGACCTACGGCACCACTGGCACCGGGGTCGACAAGGGCCGCGTCTTTACGACCCTGAAACGCGATTTCGATGGTGCCACCGGCATCAAGGTCAATGGTAACTTCTTCCGGATTCGGGTCGCCGACACCGGGGAAATCGACCTGCCGACCGGTACCCGGGTTACCTTCACGTCCTTCGATGGCACCACCGCCATCGTCAGGATGACATCCCGCAACTCAGACGCCACCCCTCAACACAGCGAGCATTGAACATGGAATTACCCGTCAGCCCAGGCCTGATCATCAGCCTGATCATCGTCGTCATCGGCATCCTGATCATCGCCAAGGGCCTGGTGGTCATACGCCAGTCCGAGGTGATGGTGATCGAGCGTCTCGGCTCCTTCAATCGGCTGCTGGAAAGCGGGATCAACCTCATCATTCCCTTCATCGAGCAGCCCCGCGCCATCACCATGATCCGTTACCGCAAGATGGGTGACGAG
>JAGXGN010000087.1 GCA_024636705.1 Halomonas sp. | reverse complement strand
CCCGTGGCGATGGTGGCGGTCCGGCTCTCCGACGTGGCGCCGGATGACAAGGCCACCCGCGTCACCTATGGTCTGCTCAACCTGACGCATCGGGAGAGCCATGCGACCCCCAGCCCTCTGGAGCCGGGCTGCCGCTACCGGGTTAGCGTGCAGCTGAACGACGTGGCCCAGGTGTTTCCCCGCGGCCATCGGCTTAGGCTCTCGCTTTCCACTTCCTACTGGCCACTGGCCTGGGCGCCCCCCGAGCAGGTGCGACTGACGGTATTCGACAAGGGCAGCGCGCTGCACCTGCCCGTGCGCCCGCCGCGCGACGAGGACGGTCGCCTGGCGGCGTTCGCCGAGACGGAGGCGGCCCCGTCCATCGCCACCACACACCTCGAACCCGGGCACCATAACTGGTATGTGCATCGCGACCTCGCCGAGGATCTCTCGACCCTGGAGGTGATCAACGACAACGGACGGATTCGGCTGGAGGACAGCGGCCTCGAGGTGGCGACACGCGCGGTGGAGACCTATCGCTCCCGGGACGACGACTTCGACTCCCTGGAGGCGACGACCCTCTGGGAGCGTTCGCTGAAGCGGGGTGACTGGGAGGTGCGCACGGTGACCCGCACCCTGCTGACCTCGACGGCCGGGGAATTCCGGTTGCATGCCACCCTGGATGCCTATGAGGGCGAGCGGCGGGTCTACTGCCGCAGCTGGGATGTCACCATCCCGCGCCGGCTGGTTTAACCGCCGGCGCGATCAGCGCGCCAGGAACCACCCCTTCATGACGTCGGTGATGCGTCGCATGTCGTCGTGTGAGGTGATGTAGGCGGGCATGGTGTAGAGCCAGCGGCCGATGGGGCGAAGCCAGACGCCCTGGTCGCGGGCCCAGTCGGCCACGCCCTTCAGGCTGGTGGCGTCATGCGACTCGATCACCGCGGTGGCGCCGAGGTCGCGGACGTCCACGACCTCGGGATGGGCGGCCAGCGCCTCGTCGTCGACCAGTTCCTCGCGCAATACTCTGCTCAGCCCGGCGATTTTTCCCAGGTAGTCCTCTTCCTCGAAGATGGCGAGGCTCTCCAGCGCCACGCGGCAGGCCAATGGATTGCCCATGAAGGTGGGGCCGTGCATAAAGGCGTGCATCTCGCTATCGCCGATGAAGGCGTCATGTACCCGATCCGTGGCAAGGGTCGCCGCATGGCCCAGGTAGCCTCCGGTGAGCCCCTTGGAGAGCACCATGATGTCCGGCGTGACATCGGCGTGGTCGGCGGCGAACATCCGCCCGGTACGGCCGAAGCCGGTGGCCACCTCGTCGAAGACCAGCAGCACGTCGAACTCGTCGCAGAGCTTACGGGCGCCCTCGAGGTAGTGAGGCGAGGTCATATTGAGCCCGCCGGCGGCCTGCAACAGCGGCTCCATCAGCAGGGCGGCGATCTCCTGGTGGTGGGCTTCCAGCACCTCTCGCAGGGCGGCGAGATCGTGCGCCACTTCGGCCGGCGTGGCATCGAAGGGGGCGGTGGGGGCTGGGGCGAAGTGGTGGCGGGGCAGGTAGCCGGCGAACAGCGAGTGCATGCCTTCCTCGGGGTCACAGACCGCCATGCAGCCGGCGGTGTCTCCGTGATAGGCCTTCATCAGCGAGAGCAGACGGTGCTTGCCCGGCTTGCCGCGCAGCTGGTGAAACTGCACGGCCATCTTCATGGCCACTTCCATGCCCACCGAGCCGCTGTCGGAATAAAAGACGTGGTTCAGCCCCTCGGGGGTGACGCGCACCAGCGCCCTGGCCAGGCGGTCGGCGGGCTCGTGGGTCAGGCCCCCGAGCATCACGTGACAGAGCTCGTCGGCCTGCTGCTGGATGGCCTGGACGAGGCGAGGATGCCGATAGCCATGGATCATGCACCACCATGAGCAGGTGGCGTCGAGCAGCGTCTCGCCGCCCTCCAGGGTGAAGGTTGGGCCTTCGCCGCCTATCACCTTGGGGGCCTGGCGCTGGGTCTTGAGATGGGCATAGGGGTGCCAGACGGGGGACGTCATGGGAGCCTCCGTGGGAACGGGAAAGTGTCGGGTGAGGGGTGAAGGAGACCAGAAAACGCGCGCACGACAGGTCCGCGCTCCCGCAAGGGAAGTCGGTGAGTCGGCGTCGAGTCGGGGAAGACGAGATGGTGCGGATGAGAGGACTTGAACCTCCACGCCCGAAGGCACCAGGACCTAAACCTGGCGTGTCTACCAATTCCACCACATCCGCAGGGACGGGCAAGCGTCCACATTGTACGGACGGCCTCCGGCAAGTCAATCGACATCAGGCAGCTCCATATGGTCGGCGGCGGCCTCGGCAAGCGCCTCGGGGGCAGCGGCGGTGAGCCTCGGTACCACACCCAGGCAGGGAGCGGGCAAGGTGGCCGACAGGGTCGCGAGGTTCTCGCGATAGAGGGTTTCGTCCACCGCGAAATCGGGATCGAGGAGGGTCCCGACCCAGCCGGCCAGGCGCAGGCCATCGGCGGCGATGGCCTCGGCGGTGAGCCGGGCGTGGCTGATGGTGCCCAGCCTGAGCCCCACCACCAGGATCACCGGAAGTTCGAGCACCCCGGCGAGCCCCGATAGGTCCTGGGTGTCGTTGAGGGGGACCCGCCAGCCGCCGGCGCCCTCGATCAGCGTCAGGTCGCGACCCAGGGCCAGCAGCGGGAGGATCTTCTCGAGGAGGACTTCTAGGCTGAGGGTGACGCCGGCCCGGCGGGCGGCCAGGTGCGGGGCGATGGCGGGTTCGAAGGCGAAGGGATTGACCGCTGGATAGGGCATGGCTGGCCGGCTCTGGGCCTGGAGGGCCAGGGCGTCGGCATTGCGCAGCCCCGCGATGCCGCCCCCCGATAGGGAGGGTTCGCAGCCGGCCGCCACGGGCTTGAGGCCCAGCGTCGTCAGCCCGCGGCGGCGTGCCAGGGCCAGCAGGCCGCTGGTGACCAGGGTCTTGCCGGCATCGGTGTCGGTGCCGGTGACGAAGCAGGTAGACATGTCAGGCCTCCAGTTCGAGGGTCAGCAGGCGGTAACTGACGGGCAGGCCCTCGGGCTCACGCAGGCCTTCGAAGCGGTGGACTGCGCGGGCAAGGTCCCCGCGGGTGAGCCGTGCGCCGGGACGG
Source organism: Halomonas sp. (assembly GCA_024636705.1). Taxonomy (GTDB): domain Bacteria; phylum Pseudomonadota; class Gammaproteobacteria; order Pseudomonadales; family Halomonadaceae; genus Halomonas. The sequence goes on along the minus strand of JAGXGN010000087.1, from coordinate 3,288 downwards.
CTTGTCTGGGCGCCGATACCCTTGATCGAGGCCATCACCGCGGCCAGGCCCGGATAGTGGAAGCGTGCCACGCGCTCCCGGCAGTCGACCTGGCGGAATCCCGCCAGCCGGGCTGCCACCAGATGACGCTCCCGGGAGCGGAAATCGAGAAGCGCCGCCGGCTGTCCTGGGCGTGACCAGGCGTGGCCGACTTCGGCCAGGGTGCCGGGGGCAAGGCTGGTGATGAGGGCCCTGCCGCCTGGGCGCAGCACGCGTCGAAGCTCCTTGAGCACCATTTCGAGATCCGGACACCACTGGATGGCCAGATTCGAGAAGATCAGGTCCTGGCTGTGCGCGTGCAGTGGAAGGGCAGCAGCATCGGCACACAGCCAACACACATCGTTGCCATGCTGGCGGCTGGCGACCTCGATCATGCCGGAGGCGAGGTCCAGGCCGATGACCCTGCACCCCGCCCCGTATCGCTCGGCCAGCCGGGTGCTCCAGTGTCCCGGGCCGCAGCCCAGGTCGAGGATCCTTGCGGTCTTGTCGGGCAGGCGGTTCCAGAGTGCTTCCCCCATGGCAAGCTGGGCGCCGGCGCGTTGGACATAGCCGTCGGCGGCCCGGGAGAAGGCGCGGGCCACTCGGCGTTGCCAGTCCGGTGTCCGGGCGTTACCGGAGCAGGCAGGGGAGAGGCTCATGGTGTGCATCACTTGGCCGAGACCGTGCCGTCGTCGGATTCGACAGCGTCAAGGACGCGTTCAGCGAGTCGCCTGGCCAGTAGATCGGGCCGAGAGAGCATCGGGCAGTGCCCGGCATCGGGAAGACGGTAGTCGGTGCTGTCACGCAGGGTCTTGGCGAGCAAGGGATCGCGTTGCCCGGCGATGCGCCATAGGGGGCAGGGCGGCGCGGCTAGGAGGTCGCCGTTGTCGAGGTCGGCGAGCTGGTCGAGTCCGGCGGTGAGGGTGGTGATGTCCGCCCCGGATGTCGCCCCGAGCAGATCGAGCAGTTGACGGTGGGCGATGCGCGGGGCGGGCTCTCCCTGCAGTTGCCAGCGCAGGAAGTGCTGTTGTGCGACTTCGGGGTCCCTTGCGAAGGCGCGCCGGAAGACCCCGAGTTCTTGGCGGGAGATGCCACCGTCCACGCAGAAGCGAGGACCCATGCCGATCAACACCAGACCGCAGGGTGTGGGCAGGTGGTCGAGCAATGCCGTGGCCAGCAGCCCGCCCAGTGACCAGCCGACCCAGACGGCATGCGGGGGGAGATCGCCCGCCATCACCCGGGCCAGTTCTTCGATGTCGGCGGGATCCTCCAGGGCCGGTTTTCCGCCATAGCCGGGCCAGTCTGGTGCGCTGATCTTTATGCCCGCTGGCCAGTGGCTGTCGAGTGTTTGCCAGATGCGGGCGTCGATTCCCCAGCCGGAAAGCAGGATCAGTTGGTTCATGGGGTCACCGCTTCGCCGTGGCAGGCGTCTTCACGTTGGAGGTCGGCCAGTGCCTGGAGGAGGGTATCGAGGTCGTCATCGTCGTGGGCCGCACTCAGGGTGATACGCAAGCGAGCCTGTCCGCGGGGGACCGTGGGCTCGCGGATGGCGCCAACCAGCAGGCCACGCTCCCTCAGGCGGCCGGCCCAGTGCATCATCCGGGCGCTGTCGCCCAGCACTAGCGGCTGGATTGGCGTGGGGGAATCGGCCAGGGGTAACCCAAGCGTGGCGGCCTCGCGACGGAATCGCGCGATCAGGTCGTCCAGGCGCCTGCGCCGTTCGGGTTCGGTATCTAGCAGCTCCAGGGCCTTCAGGGTGGCGGCGGCAACTCCCGGTGGCTGGGCGGTGGTATAGATGTAGGGGCGGGCGAACTGGATCAGATGTTCGATCAGCGCCTGGCTGCCGGCCACGAAGGCACCGGCGGATCCCAGCGCCTTGCCCAGGGTGCCGACCAGAACGGGAACCCGGTCCATGCCATGAACGCGTCCAACACTGCCATCACCAAGGGCGCCCAGCACGCCCAGGCCGTGGGCGTCGTCGATCATCAGCCAGGCGCCATGAGTGGCGCAGGTCTGGGCGAGTCCCGGCACATCGGCCAGGTCGCCGTCCATGCTGAACACGCCATCGCTGACCACCAGCTTTCGGGCCTCCGGGGGGCTGCGCCGGAGCAGTCGCTCGAGGTCCCCAAGGTCGCGATGGTGGAAGCGTCGAGAGCGGGCCTTCGCCAGGGCCGCACCATCCAGCAGCGAGGCATGGTTGAGCCGGTCCTGGAAGACTGCCGTCCGATCGTCGCACAGCGCCTGCAGGGTCCCCAGGTTGGCCATGTAGCCGGTGGAGAAGAGCAGTGCCCGTGGCCGGCCGGTCAGGTCGGCGAGGCCCGCCTCCAGTGCCTCGTGTACCTCGAGGTGCCCGCTGACCAGGTGCGAGGCCCTGGCGCCGGCGCCGAAGCGTCGCGCCCCCTCGGCCTGGGCCTCGGCCAGGCGCGTGTCCCGGGCCAGGCCCAGGTAGTCGTTGCCGGCGAAGTCGATCAGTGCTCGATCCGGGTCCAGGATACGACGTTGGCGCCAGAGCCCCCTGTGGCGTTGGTCAAGGGCCTGTTCTGCCAGATGTGTGGTCCAGGTGTCCTGCATGGGGGCCTACACCCGCGTGGCATCGTAGTACCGGTCACTGGGCTGGCTCGCGGCCTGGCGCATCATGGCGACCTCAAGGTCGGCCTCGAGGTCGGCCTGGTCCTGCCCGTGGTGAGTATGGGTCTCGGGATGCAGGCCGAGCTTGGCGAAGAGTGCCTGGTCACGCTCCACCTCCGGGTTCCCGGCAGTCAGCAGGGTATCGCCATAGAAGATGGAGTTGGCGCCGGCGAGGAAGGCCAGTGCCTGGGTGGACTCGTCCATGGATTCACGGCCGGCGGAGAGGCGCACATGGCTCTTCGGCATCAGCAGGCGTGCCACGGCGACGGCACGGATGAACGCGATGGGGTCCAGGTCCTCGACGTTTTCCAGTGGAGTGCCGGGGATCTTGATCAGCATGTTGATGGGGACCGATTCCGGGTGGGGGTCCAGCCTGGCCAGCTGCTGAAGCAGGCCGGCACGGTCAGCGGGTGTCTCACCCATGCCCAGGATCCCACCGGAGCAGACCTTCATGCCGGCCTCGCGCACGCTGGCCAGGGTATCCAGGCGATCGGCATAGGTGCGCGTGGTGATGATCTCGCCATAGTAGTCCGGTGAGGTATCCAGGTTGTGGTTGTAATAGTCGAGGCCGGCATCGGAGAGGCGTTGTGCCTGGGCGGTTTCCAGCATGCCCAGGGTCATGCCTGTCTCTTATACACATCT